>CAZEQV010000331.1:1962-4060 GCA_964514435.1 uncultured Verrucomicrobiota bacterium | reverse complement strand
GATAGGACTCCACCCCCTGCGATTCTCCCGGCGCCGCCCCATCATCGTTCCAAGCCAGTTCAACACCGCTGCTGTTGAACAACCGAATCACCGAATCCAAGCTTCCTGCGGGCCGGTCTATGTCAAATGACAGGCTTTGGCCCGCCGATGCTGTGAACGACCACATGTCCACATCCGTCGCTTGCTCCACGGTGCCAGTCCCCACCAAGCTCTGGCCCGGGATCAACGTCCCCAAGCCCATGGCCTCGCTGAGCTGGTCGTTCGGATCACCCAGGAAATCCGCGCTCCCGCCGAGGGCTGAAGCTAGGACTTGCATCCCCAGTGCTTCCATAGTGGGAACAACGCGTGTCTCAAGCGCCTCCAGCCGAAGGGAGCGGACTTTCAGCCGTCTCTCGCGGCGTCCGGAAACCGTCAGCTTTCGCTTCATGCCAGCCAGTAACCTGTTCATACTTCTGGTTCTCCAATATCTGTTTGAACTGAGATCCAGCATGCCCGTGGGCACGGCACGTTCAACTACGCGGTTGAACGTTTTTCCAAATCACCAAATCACAATTCGGTGAGTGCGGATTGCAGCACACTTGTGCTTTTCACGGTCTCAGGAACCGGCGACCGAGACTTCGTCGCCAAGTCCTTGAGCCCCGGGTGTTTTACGCGGTGCCGTCAAGTTCGGCTGGCGGAAGGAGCGATGGCAGCACGATGGCTTTCACCGGCGCGGACGCCCGTGGCAGCAGGCTCTGGCTCCGACCAATGCCGATTCCGTTGACAATATCATCCGTCAGCCAGTCGGCATCGTTCATAGCAGCCAACATGGTCAGATCAGGCAATGCAGCATCCTGTGACACACCCGCCGCTGCCGCAGATCCCGCTTCGGCGACCGCATCACTGACCTCGGCATCACCGCCCCAGTTCTTCAAAACGCCCTCCGCCTCCACTCCGGCGCCACTGGGAGCATTCTCGCTGGGCGCATCCAGAGCCAAGGCATCCATGCCTGCACCCGGCATCAGCGCATCAGTTCCCGGGCCTTCGGCTTGCACGCCAGGCGATGGCATATATCCAGCCAGGAAGCTCATGATCTGCGCCGGGTCTGTGCGCTTGCCGAACCACCAGTTTACCGCGCCGTTGGTGATGGCTGTTCCTTGGAATCCCGCCAGATAACGGATGATCATCAGCCCGTCGCTCAACGGCCCAGCCTGACCATCCGCATCCACGTCCAAGTTGCACGGAGGCGCCACTGTCACTTGCACCGGCAGACCCACGAATTGATAGCCAGTCGCCGCTTCTGCGCTGAAGCGAATGTAGCCAGTCGTCCCTGCCGCTTGGCCCGCATTCATCGTGAAATTGGCCGTGTAAAGGTTCGCCGGCAGAGTCACATTCGGCCAGTTACCGCCCACATCAAACCACAACGCCTGCACATACTTGTCCGTGCTCGCGTCACCATCGTAGTTGTTGGTGTCGTCCAGCACCTGCACCGTCGGCGTGCCCAACGGACTGGTTAAACTGCCATAGGTCACCACGGACGAGTTAAAGTGCATCCGCAGGTTCAACCCTGATAGCGTGTTGTCGTTATCGGAGGTCGTATACCTGACGTTGAAACCAAAGTTGCTTCCCGCCCCGGAAGAGACCGAGCTGGATGCTCCAGACACAATCTGCTTCTGCCCATCGTCGTCGGCAATCGTTCCGACGCCCTGGTTGTCGCCGAACGTGGCGTTGACCGGACTGCTCAGGTTCACATGGAACGTCTCGCCCGTCCCCTCATCCAGCAGATCGCCCAACACCGCCACCGTCACCTGTTTGCTGGTCTCGCCCGGAGCGAACGTCAGCGTCCCGCTGGCAGTTGTGTAATCGCTGCCCGCCAATGCCGTGTTGTTGGCCGTCGCATAGGCCACCGTCACCGTCTGGCCGCTCGCCGCCGACAAACTCACCGTGAACACCGCGTTGGTGCTGCCACTGTCGCCTTCCGTCACCGTTACGTCGTTGATCGCAAGAGTCGGCGTCGGATCATTGTCAGTGATCGTGCCAACCCCTTGGTTGTCGCTGATCGTCGCGTTGACCGGACTGCTCAGGTTCACATGGAACGTCTCGCCCGTCCCCTCATCCA
>CAZEQV010000331.1:0-1862 GCA_964514435.1 uncultured Verrucomicrobiota bacterium | reverse complement strand
TGAACACCGCGTTGGTGCTGCCACTGTCGCCTTCCGTCACCGTTACGTCGTTGATAGACAGAACGGGCAGAACCGGACTCACAGTCAGGTCGTAAGCGCCAGTGCTCGCCAAGGACCGCCCAGCGATGAGCCGCGCATCGCTCGTATGGTTGCCCAAGGCGCTGACAACCGCGTAATACGTTTGCCCCCCGGTTAAGCTCACTTGCACATACGAGTCCAAACCACTCGGTTCTGGAGAAGGACCCGTCCCGTCATCGTTGGATCCGATCATCCCCCACGAGGAATTGTATATCCTCAGGTAGGAGTCCAACGAACCGCTCACACGGTCCACGTCAAATCCATACGTGCCGCTGCTTGAGGGCGTGAAACTGTAGGTGTCAATGTCATACGCCCCGATCCACTCATCTCCGCCGATGGTGCCCGCCACAGGCGTGTTCAGCGTCAAGGAATCCGGATCCAAATTGCCCGTCGTGGGTGTCTGGTTGACTGGCTTGACGAGGTTACCTTCAGCCGCTAGATCGTCCCTGTCGAGCAACTCGCCGCGGTTTAAGTTATTCGTCTCATTTGACTCCGTTACCGCATTCGTGGAATCCACGATCATCCCGACCCAATACTGATTATATTGAGCGCACAGGTCAGCCGGATTTGCCGGCACGGGAAGTGTAAGCACAACGGAACCACTGATTGTTGCGCCCGCCGCCAAGCCTCCGATCGTCGCTGTTCCCACTGGCGTGTCACTGGTTTGTATCGCCCCGTCATTCGTGGACAGGAAGAACGCTACGGTGAACGCCCCAGCAGCACCAGTTCCTTGGTTCGCCACCGAATAATTCACAGTGGTTTGGCCGTTGGCAGGCACTGGAACATCCGGGCTGGCGTCAAAATACGTGCCCACCAAGTCCGCTTGATTTGACTGGATCGTCAGCAAACCGTCATCGAAACAGATTGTGTTGTTCCCTTCATCGGACTCTGTAACACTGCCCGTGGAATCGATGATCGCCCCGATGTAGTATTGGCCTGCCGGAATGCCCGACGGGAACGCTATGTTCGAGAGGTTCACGTCCGCGTAATCGCCCGACGAGATTCCCGATACCCACACATCGTCAATGAAGAAATCTCCTGTGGAGATTATGTTATTGGTCGAGGCGTAAAAGTCCACCCAGAACCCACCCGCCGCGGCGTTGTCGCTGCGCACGTCCAGCCATGCCGACCAAGTCTGTCCCGGCAAAATGGTTGTCGGGGTGAAGCCGTTCCATGACCCACCATCGTCGTGCAAATCCGGCCACATAACGGCATTCGGGTTGAAGTCCGCGTTGAGCGTGAAGCTGCCGGTCTGGCTGCGATTATAGGCAGACACGCCCACGAAGTAGCTCGCCCCGGCGCTGATGGAGATGCCCGTGGCGGAGTCGGTGCCCCCGCTGCCGGCCGTGTCAATGCTTCGCAACCACGTGCCCGAGCTGTCATACAACTCCACATACGTGTCCAGGCCGCTCGCCGGGGCCACGCTCAAATCCAGCGTCGTGGTGCCGTTCGGCGCGGTGATGCTGAAGTAGTCCATGTCCCCACCGTAGTTGATCGTGCCGCTGGTGGAACCCGTGTAGTTCGGCGCCGGCGTGGACACGCTCGATGAAGGCATGCTCGGCCCATTCACTCCCAACGTGTAGCTTCCCGTGTTCGATTGGTAACCCGCCACACCAAAGTAATACCAACTCCCGCCCGTCAAGCTCTGCGTCGTGCTCTCCCCCCCCACGTAGCTGTCGATGGGGCCAGCGATCATCGCCCCGCTGCTGTTGTAGACTGCCAGCATGCTGTCCAGCGAGCCGCCGGTGGAAATCGCGTAGCTGCCGCTGACATCGGGCATGAAC
>CAZEQV010000330.1:0-4110 GCA_964514435.1 uncultured Verrucomicrobiota bacterium | reverse complement strand
GGGGGCACCGCAAGTTTTGTAGGGCGGGCACGCCTGTCGTTTAGGCTGCCCGCCGTCGGTCTGGAGCGTAAATCATGAACGCGGCGCGAACCCTACACGACAGGGATTCGTGCCCTACAATTTTTGACGTGTTCAAAACTTGCGGTGCGCCCCAAGCGGAGGGTGCCGGGCCAAAGCGCTTTACGGTGCAGCGGGTCCATGATAGTTTGCGCCATCATGATTGTTCCCGTGAAGAAGATTCAGCTTCGTCAGGATGAGGATGGCATGTGGATTGCCAAGTCCCAATTGTTGCCCGGTTGCCACGCCCACGGACGTGACAGGGGCGAGGCGTTGCTGCATTTTCAGGAAGCCGCCAAAGCGCATTTGGAGACGCTGTTGGAAACCGGACGCCCCATCCCACCCGCGTTCCGCGACCGATTTGTCTTGGCGGCCTGAACCATGGGTCGTTACCCGTCCTACAATTGCCGGCAACTGGAACGTCGCCTGCGTGAAATTGGCTGTGAACACCTGCGCAACACGGGCAGCCACCGCCACGACTCCAATCCGTTCCGACCTGATCGAATCATCACATTTTCCTGGCATGCGGGTGATGTCCCGCGCGGCATTATAGCGGACATCATAGATGATCTGGGGTTGACCCGCGACGATTTCTACTTCCGTCGCTTTTGAGGATGCGGAGGGAAGCGGAACGGAGTTGACCGCGGATGAGGGCAACGGCGCCAGAGGTTTCACCACAGAGACGGAAGGTCAGTGAAAAGAGCTGAGGGCTGAAAGCTGAAGGAGAAAATCTGAATGCGCAAAGGTGGCGGTCAGGCCTGCATACGAAGCTCAGGCATGGGAAACATCGGCCTGTAGTTCGTCCGCGGACAAGTCGATCATCGGCAAGCCGAACTGACGCAATTGGAGCAGGAACGTCACCCGATCCAGACCGGCCAGCGTGGCGGCTTGACCGGAAGACAGGCGCTTGCGTTCAAACAGTTTGACCGCCATGGCGAGCCGCGCTTCCTGCTCAAATTCCGCCGGTGTCTCTTGCAGGAAATCGGGAAGTGTGTCGGGATAGGTGACAGTGAGCTGTTTCATGGCGGCACTTTAGCCTGTGAAGTTGTTCTTGGCAATCCATGACGGGGCTGCTGAACCACAGACACGGACCGTAGGGAACGGATCATGGCAGGGCTTGCCGGATGCGGTTGACGGCGCGTTGGCGGCCGGTGACTGCCTGCAATTCATGCTCCACACCCGCACGACGCGCCACCCCAACCGGCGCAGTTGCCGGTTGACCAACCGGTCCCGCGCGATATTACGCGCCAGCTTGTGGAGCCAGAAGCCGCGACCCGTCCTCTTTGGTGTCACCCTGAGCTTGTCGAAGGGTCTCTCCATGCTGCGGAGTCCCCTCACATACGTGCAATGCCGTGGGCAGGCGTGCCAGAAACACCCGTCCACAAAGACTGCAACACGCTGCTTGAGGAAGACGAAGTCGGGTTTGCCGAACACCACACCCTTGCCGCGCCGTAGCCTGCTGTTCGGCGAAGGCGGGTGTCTTCGCCACCCGGCAATCCCCGCCACCCGGAACAACTTCGCCAGCGCCAGTTGCGTACTTCAACTGCTCGGATAGCCGATGATCGGCGCATCCGGGAAGAACACGCCGGGGGCGAGCTTGCGTGCTAATTCGACGACCTCCGTGTACGTCTGCCGGTCAGTAATATGTTCAGGCGTTCCATCCGCCGCTATTCCGTAAAGCACAAAAAGGATCGCTCCACACTCTTCGTCCTCCACCTCGTCCCCGACGGTAAATGGCAGGCGCGTTTCGCCATCAGTTGTGCTTAGTTCGGTCTGAATCTTAAACGTGCGAAACGGCGACGCCTGCATCGGATTCTCGGCAACAACCCGCACGGGCAGCGGCAACCTGCCATCGAATCGCACGGGCAACCGAAGCGCCAATGCCACGCGCAGGCAGTCTGCGGCATCGAAGCTGGCCAGCCCGCCCGGTCCGGTCAGATTGATGCTCGCGATCCCGAATTGGTCCGCCAGAAAGTACGGCCAAACACCGTCAATCTCGGCAAACTCGATATGCTGGCAAGCCCAAACCTCAAACATCTCCGCGACGCGCATTGCTTCGCGCATCAACTGATCTATTCCGTTGTAGCTTGCGGAAGCGTTGAAAGACGGATCGGTGTCGTGATGCTTGGCGACGGCTTGCCAGAGCGAATGAGCAATCGCGAACACAGCTGCGGGATCGGGTTGCTCAACCTTGGTAAGAACATCAGTATTCACTGTTTCTCCTCGTTTTTTCGGGCTTCACCTTCGGGGGCACATCAGGCAATCTGCACCGCATGGCCAAAGCCCCGGCAGTGAAATGGACCCGCGAACACTTCCTCATCGCGCTCAATCTTTACTGCAAGTTGCCGTTCGGTAAACTGCACCATCGCAATCCGATCATCGTGGCGACGGCCCAACGCATGGGGCGCTCGGCGAACAGCCTCACCATGAAGCTCTGCAACTTTGCTTCTCTCGACCCGGTGCAACAGGCCAGAGGAATTCGCGGCTTGCCCGGCGCGACAAAGCAAGACCGCGCGATGTGGACCGAGTTCTTCGCCAAGCTGCCGGAACTCGGCGCCGAAAGCGAACAGTTGCTCCATGATCTGTTTACTCGGGATGAAGCAAAGGAAGTGGACTTGCTGACGCGGGACAAGGTTCGCTTGATGCCGCCCGTCGGTCCGACAGAGATCCAAGCGACCGTGAAGGCCCGTCGCGGCCAGCAATTCTTCCGCCAAGCCGTGCTCACCGCATACGATCTGCGGTGCTGTGTGTCCGGCATCCCGGTTCCGCGCTTGCTGGTCGCCAGCCATATCAAACCGTGGCGCGACTTTCCTGCCGACCGCCTCAACCCGTGCAACGGCCTCTGCCTCTCGACATTGCACGATGCGGCATTCGATGGCGGGTTGTTCACACTTGATGATGATCGGCGAGTCGTGCTCAGCAAACACCTCAGAGACTATCTCCCGCAACAGGCGTTGCAGGAATGCTTTGTTAGGTTCGAGGGACAACGCATCCGGCTCCCCGACAAACTCGCCGAACCCGATCCAGCCTGTCTCGCCCATCACCGCGAGCATATCTTTCAAGATTAATCTCACAACGGCTACTTCACTGGATCATCCCTGAAAAGTCCATAGACGATGAGTCACGTCTGGGGTTCAACTCAAGCCCGGCAAAGGTGTATGGGCAATGAGTAACAACCTCCAAGTTGTTGAAACAGCTTGCCGTTGACCAATCTGTCCGCTTACGTTCACGCCCCTAACAACCATTCACCCAAGGAGAAATGATGAAGGGATTCGCCCCGTTGTTCCTACTGATTGCCGTCGGCGTTCTGGGGATCGTAGCCGTCACAGTCCTCAAGCAGTTGACTGGCAAGGCGACTCCCTCTGGCAAACTCCCCTACCGGAAGAAGACCTATCTCCTCACGAAAGCAGAGCGTTCCTTCTTCGGAGTCCTGCTGGACGTCGCCGGCAAGGATTTTCATGTGTTCTGCAAGGTCCGGCTGGCCGACTTGCTCGACGTGGTCGGGGCCGGCGACAAACGCCAGTCGCACCTGAACCGGATCAGCGCCAAGCATGTGGACTTCCTGCTGTGTGACCGTGAGCACATCGGCCCTGTTCTGGCCATTGAGTTGGACGATTCCTCGCACAAGGCCACCAACCGCCAAAACCGGGATTTGTTTGTGGACAAGGCATTGGCCGATGCCGCGCTGCCATTGCTGCGGATACCGGCTCAGGCAACCTACCAGACGCGGGCCGTCGCGGAGCAAATCCAGCAAAAGGTTACCGCAGTTCCGCAACCAACTCCAAAGGCATAGCTATTTGTCAGCAGGCGGCTTCCCGAAGCACCGCTCCCACTTTTCTTCCTCGCGACGCTTCTCCGCGGCACGGTCTTCCAGTAGCTCTTGCACGACTGACTTCTCGCCCGGCTTCCGCTTGAAGACGCCGCAGAACGACTGGATGTCCGCCCGGGTGGCTCGTTTGCGTTTCATGACGGCCACACTCTACCACAACCGGCATGGGTGGCGCGGCGACGCCTGACAGCAGAGGAAGCACCGGCCGTTCTTCGTGTCCTTCG
>CAZEQV010000329.1:0-4123 GCA_964514435.1 uncultured Verrucomicrobiota bacterium | reverse complement strand
GCATTGCGAACTTGTAAATCGGAATCCTTCTCGCTCACTTCCTTCAACATTTCAAGCGCCCCGGTGTTGTCCAGCTTCACCAACGCCTGAACCGCGGCCACCCGGTATCGCTGCCGGTTCTGAGGCATGATCGTCGTGAACTTGTCCACATACGACCGATCCAACAACCTCACCAATACATCCCGACCGGCGGCATCCCCCTTGCGCGCCAACGCAAACGCGGCGTTCCATTGCACCAATTCATCCCGGTCTTTCAACGACGCCACCAATGTTTCCTTGCCGGGCGGGTAATCCAAAATCCCCAACACATACACCACCGTCATCCGCACCGAGGATTCATCGTGACCGGCCAACTCGATCAACTTGGGCGCGGCCTTTGTATCCCCCAACACTCCCAAAGCCCACGCGCAATTCTTCACAGTCTCGGCGTCGGCATCGTTCAATCCCTTCATCAAGGCCGGTGCCGCTCCCTTGTCACCCAACAACCCCATCACCAGCGCCAGGTACCGCCGCGTCTTGGGATCCGTGCCGGCCGAGTCTTCAAATATCCCCACCAACTCGTTCAACGCCTGCGGATGCTTCTCCAAGAACTCATCCCGGTCGGCTGTCATCCTCGCCGTCATGTCGAAAATGCCCTGCCAGCGTTTCGACTCTTGGATGTAGTTCAACAAGAACTGCGCTTGCTGGCTGCGCTTCTCTCCCGAACTGCCCCGCAACGCCGCCATGTAATCCGTCATGTCCTTGCGCTCGGAGGTCATCCACACGAACAACGCCCCCAACCCCACGCAAAACATCACCACCAACAACGGGATCACCACCAACTGCACCGCCAAGGTGGATAACTTGGATTTCTCCTCCGGCATCGCGGCCGGCTCTTGAATCGGGTCCGTCATGAAAACAACCGGTACCCTAGTGCCGCTCCAACTGATGCGGCATCATGGCCGCCCGATGCGTCGGCGCGTTCGGCACCACGATCGCGTCTTTGTCGCAGACAATCTCACACAGCCGGCACGCCACACATTCGTCCGCCACCACTTCCGCGACCCGGTAATGTCCCGCCCCCGTGCCGGTCGGGTCCGCCGTCATGTGAATGCAGTCAAACGGACAGATATCCACACAGAACTCGCAACCGGTGCAGTTGTCCACGATCACCTTGGCCTTGGGAATGTCCTTCGGTTTGATCCGTTGAACGAGGTTCCCGTACTGGTCTTGGATGCACGATACCGGGCAATAAATCGCGCACACCCCGCAATCAATACAACTTTCGGGATGTATCACATATAACTCTTTGGATTTGCCGCTGATCGTGTCCGCCGGACACTTCAACTCACAAACACTGCAACCAATACACGTATCTGTAATGAAATAAGCCATCTGACAACCTTCCACGAAACCGCACAGCCGCGTCTCGCGCCTGCCCCACCCGCTAATTGCCGGTCGCCTAAACCGACAGCCGCGGTTGCCATGCGCAAGCGCCATGCGTTTTCAAAACAACGACTGGAGCGGGTGATGGGAATCGAACCCACGTCGTCGGCTTGGGAAGCCGATGCATTACCATTATGCTACACCCGCGCCCGTGACGGAACGCCGTGTATTCTCCAAAGTTCCCACTTCAAATCAAGCACAGAAAACAAAACCTCAATTGCGCATCGGTGCCGCAATAAAACTGGCCGCGCCTGCGGCAGATCCGCCAACCCATCCCGTCATCCAGCCTTCCAATCTTCCACCTTCCCTCCTACTCGCACCACCGACCAATTCGCACCCGCAACTCGCGCTTTGTCACCGACACATACAAATACTTCTCCGTTGGTGTCACTACTTGCTGCCGTCCCAACCACTCATAAATCGGCACCTTCCGCGCATACACCAGCAACCAACACCCCTCCTTCTCCACCACCTCGGCCGGTTCCGCCCAATACTGATCCTTCAAATGCGGTCGAAGCTCAAACAACGCCTCTCCCAATCTCACGACCTCCGGCAATTCCGACCCCAGACGCACGCCCGGCAATTGCTGGAGCCGCGTCTTCGGCTGTTCGTTCGCGTACCCGACCACTTTGCCAAACGTCGGCGTCAACAAAACCACCGCCGCGCACAACACAGCCACCACCCCACCGGCCACCACCGCCATTTTCAGATTTTTGCTCATACACGACATCATACAACACTTCGCAAGGCTCCCCGAAGTTTTCGGTGGATAATATGTCGAGCGAAAGGAACCGGAAGTTTCGACACCCTCCCTTGCTGTACAAGGGAGAGAAGTCACGACGAACTCGCCGCGAATCGAGCCCCTGAACCCGTCCCCCTCATCCTGACCTTCTCCCCCACACGACGGGGGAGAAGGGAATGCCTCCGCCCCCTCTCCCTTGCTGTATAAAGGAGAGGGTCAGGGTGAGGGTTATCCGGCTCGCCGGACTGAGGTTCATGGGTAGGGCCGGGGCGTGGGGGGATTCGCAGCAAAGAAGACCGGCGAGTGGATAATGGAATAACCCTCACCCCGGCCCTCTCCCGCCCAAGCCTCTTTCGTCTGCCCTCCTGCTCGTCTACCTCTCCCGCCCGTCTCCCCTCCTCGTTCCCAAACTTTGTTTGGGAACGCGCTTGCCGGCGAAATTCTGTTTCGCAGTGTCTCTCAATTCTTCTCTTCCGAGGGAGGCTTCGGCATTTTGCAGCCAGCTCGATGTTGCCTGTTGTGAATGGCGCAGCAACGAACCAACCCACGCCGGCAGACGGGCGTTCGCCAGATGACAATCTGCGCCAGTGCTATGGCTTTGACCGTGTTGGTTGTCACCGTGTGTCGGGAGCGTCGCAGGTTGGTTGGGAAAGCGGTCAGCCCAGCGGCCCGGCTCTGCCTGCCCGTCACACTTGCGCTTCTCTGTCAGACCCCACGCGGAAAGATTCAAATTCTGATCTACTCTCATTCTTTCCGTACGCTTCTTCTCACGGGAGTAATGTACAATCCTTACCGGACAGCCCGTTTTGATGGATGCGAATTGAAATTGCGCCGAGGCTGCCAGAGGATAGAATACCCATCAGGAAGGGGAGCGCGGAATGAATTTGAGCCAAGCAGCAAAATATCAAGTGTGTGATCCGTGGCCCGATTCAACACCACCGATCCAATAGTCCAGATGTCAGCACTAAAGAAAACTCTCAAGGGATTAGGCATTCTGATTTGTATCCCGCTGGGGCTTTTTGTGGCTGTGCGAGTGGGGTTCTTTGTGCTTGGAACATTGTCATATATGTCAGAACCTTCCCCCGACTTATGGACGATTAGCGGCAGAGTTATCGCTTCCCTTCGTGCTTGCGGCGAACCCCTGTCGGAGCGTATTCTTCGCCACGTAGAAAGGAATTCAAACGAGACACAAGGACAAGTAGCCCACAATCAAATCGCGCAGCTTCTGCTGTCCATCACGAAACTGGAAATTTCGCTCCAAGGACAGGCTGGAAGCGCGGCCCCGCAAGGGGCGCGCCGAAAGCGCTCCTTGGAGGGCATTCCGGTGCCCGTGATGGGGCGCAAGTAAGTGCGCTCCCTTTCGTCAGGACGAACCTCACGTGATGTGGCGCAGGACGGTGCGCGGGAGGTGATCATGCGAAAGTATGCCATCACAATTGCTGCCATCTTCAGCACAGCCTTTGTCATTCAAGCCGCTGACGCCGTCGCTGAATCTGGTTCATTATCCGACGAGCCGGCAGCGCTTGCGCTGACTGAGATCGGGCAGTTGCCGTCGATCTTCGATGCGCAGCCGTGGGGTTATCCGCAAATGACTCCCATTGAGCCGATATTGTTTGAAGGAGTGGAAGTTATCTGGGCGGACTTCACACGATTACCCAAGGGGTTCACAGCGATTCGTGATTACCCGTCCTATGATTTGCGCGGCATTCACGCCTGGCCGCTTCGTCTAATTCGTTTTGAAGACACCGCGGAACTCGTGGCTGATTACCCGTGGTTCGAAGTCGAACTGGCACGAGTGCCGTGGCCCAAAGACTGGAAGCCGAGGTGTTCATACGACGAATTGTTGCGCATATGGGCGATTCTGCATGGCCAGAATCCTGCACCCTATGAGGAATTGCTGAAACAGGGGCATGTGTTGCTTGAGCCACCCCGCTCGATTCTGCATTTCTGGCTGGC
>CAZEQV010000328.1:0-4137 GCA_964514435.1 uncultured Verrucomicrobiota bacterium | reverse complement strand
CGCCGTGTCGCCGTCCCACCAGCCTTCATTGTGACGGTTGCGTTTCCATGCCGGCGTGGGAACCAGACCGGACTTCTCGCCGGTCACCTCCACGCCCGTGGCCGAACCCAAGCCAAACTCCGCTGCCATGCGCGCAATCGCATCCACGCCGGTCGCCATGCCTTCCCGGTAGTACCAGACATCGCACGACTGTTTCATCGCCATCAACATCTCCACGGAACCGTGCCCGCGCTTGTTCCAACACCCAAACGGACGATTCCAGTTCCCGATCTTCAGCGAACCTTCGCACACCACCGTGTCCCGCGCCGTAATCGCACCGGACTGCATCCCCGCCAACAACGTCACCGGCTTGAAAGTCGAACCCGGCGCGTACCGGGCATGAACCGCGCGATTGATCATCGGGCTGTTCGCATTCGTCAGCACCGCGCTGATCGCCGCCGAAGCCGAACCCGGCCGGAATATGTTCGGGTCAAACGACGGCCACGACGCCATCGCCAGCACCTCACCGTTGCGCGGATCCAGCAACACCGCCGCCCCCCGCAAAACCCGACCGGCTCCGACGTGCGCCTGCGCCAACGCCTGTTCCACCAGCTTTTGATACCGCACATCCAACGTCAGCACCACCCGGTGCCCGCGCTCCGCCGGCTTCTCCGCCACATCCGCCACTTTGATGCCGACCGGATTGACGCGGATCGTTTTCCCGCCGGGAGCGCCGCGCAACCACTCATCGCAAAAGTCTTCCACACCCATCCGCCCCACCGTGTCCGGTAGGTGATACGAGAACAATTCCGCCTCCGCTGCCTCCTGCGACTCCAGGTTACCGGCCAACTGCCCGGCGGTGCGTTCCTCCAGTTCCGCCTTGCCCACATATCCCAACAGATGCGCCGCCAAAGGGCCGTGCGGGTATTGGCGCACCGGCGTGACGGTCAGGTCCGCGCCCGGCAATCCGCTCACGCGTTCGACAAACGCCGCCACCCGCTCGGCCGGCAGATCGCGCCACACCGTCAGCGGCAACGGACGACGCCGGGTGTAATGATTGCGCACATCGTTCTCGGTCAGCGTGATGTTCTGGTTCATCAACTGTGCCAACGACCCAAAACTCGCTGCGGCGACCTTGACGATGTCCTGGCGTTTGGTCGGCGCGGGCAGTTGCTCCAGATACATCACCACATCGTAACTGGGACGGTTGTCGGCGAGTACGACGCCGGCGCGGTCGGTGATTTCGCCGCGCACGGCCGGTATGCGAATGCGCCGCAAGGACTGCATTTGCTCGCGGTCACCGTACCGGCCCGCATGAAGCACTTGGACCCGCCACAAGCCAATGACCAAAATCATCAACCCCAAGCCCATGATCAGGCCCACAACGCGCAGACGCGGATTGTCTTTACTGAATGGCGTGCTGATGACCATGTTACCGGCGCGCCTCCCGCAGTTTGCCCCGGACCAATTCCATCCCCAAACAAAGCACGGGAGTGATGACCGCGCTCATCAAAGCCAGCAGAATCATCTTGGCAACGGCTCCGACGCTGAATCCCACGACGCAACAGGCCGCAAACGAACCGGCTGCCGCCGTAATGGCGCCGACGATCATTTGCATCCACGGCAAATCCCGGTTGATCCATTCGTGCCACCCGGCCACCAGCGCCGCCACGATGGCGAATGGCAACGCGGTCACACCAAACGGCGCGCCCGACAAAGAATCCTGCGCCATACCGGCCACCAAGGCGATAGCGACAGCCGGTACACGGCGAAATGTCAGCGCAGAATACGCCACCAGAGCCGGCAAGATTTCCACGCGCAACCCGCCAAGCCAAGTCAGCCCCGGCAAGGTTGCCTGCAGCGAGGCAAACGCCAGAATTGAAATGGTAATCATGAGCGCCGTCATTCCGCCCCCATGATGATGGCGACTTCCTCCAACCGCAATAGGTCGGCAGCCGGTTTCACGTCGGCATCCTGATACATGCCGGTGTTCTTGTTGAGTCCGGCAGACGTGATGTGGCCGATGATGAAGCCCTTGGGAAAGACGCCGCCCAATCCCGATGCGACCACCAGATCGTTGGAGTGAACGGTTGTGTCGCGTTGGATGAACGTCAGCCGGCAACGCGGTTCGCGTGTGAACGCGTCCTCGACACCGGCCACGACACCGGGTTGCCGGTTGTCTTGGAGAATCGCGCTGACCTTGCAGTTGGGGTCGCTGACCAAAAGCACCCGGCTCTCGCCCGCGGTGACCGAGATGGTTTTGCCCACAATGGAATCGCCGCGCACCACCGCCATGTTCTCCCGAACGCCGTGGTTGGCGCCGCGGTCGAGTTGGATGGTCTTCCACCAGTTGGAGGCGTCGCGTCCGATGACATTGGCCCCGAGCGCCCGCAGCGGCGGCGACACGCGGAAGGGAACTTGCTGGAGTCGAAGGCTCTGGCGGACATCCTCCGACAGCACCCGGACTTGTTGCCGGAGTTGCTGGTTCTCGGCGCGCAACGAGGCGTTCTCGCGGGAAAGTTCGCGTTGCGATCGGATGACGGGAATCCATTCGGCCAGTTTGACGAGCGGGGTGCAGAGACGCACCAACGCCAGGCGGAGCGTCGTGGCGACACGGGTGGGTTGGCCGAGAAACATGATCCAGCCAACCACCAGCAACCCAATTATGACCCAATCTTTTTGCTTCAAGCGACCACTGTTTCCACGCCGCATCAAGGCGGCGGCTGTTTGGCGGACGGGTCGCGGGAGGGCGCTGGTTTAGGCGGAGTTCTTGGCCAGTTTTTCGAGGAACCCAAGTTCTTCGAGAACAACACCGGTGCCCATGGCCACCGCGCACAGCGGGTCTTCCGACACATGGACCGGCAGGCCTGTTTCTTCCGCGAGAAGTTTGTCCAAACCACGAATGAGCGCTCCGCCGCCGGCGAGCATGATGCCGCGATCCACAAGATCAGCAGCCAACTCGGGCGGACATCGCTCCAACGTGACGCGAACACTCTCAACGATGATCGAGACCGGCTCCTGCAGGGCTTCCCGGATTTCCTCGGACGTGACCGTGAGCGTCTTGGGCAATCCCGCCACGAGGTCACGACCGCGGACTTCCATGGTCAATTCCTGTTCCAGCGGGTACGCGGAACCGATCTTGACCTTGATGTCCTCAGCCATCCGTTCACCGATCATCAAATTGTAAGCGCGTTTCATGTACTGAATGATCGCCTCATCCAGTTCGTCTCCTGCGACTCGCACGCTGCGGCTGAGCACGATACCCGCCAAGCTGATCAGGGCCACTTCGGTCGTGCCGCCGCCAATATCCACAATCATGTTTCCCGCCGGCTCCTGCACGGGCAATCCGACGCCGATGGCCGCCGCCATCGGTTCCTCGATCAAAAACACCTGACGCGCCCCCGCGTGAGTGGCGCTGTCCTTGACGGCGCGTTTTTCCACCTCGGTAATGCCACTCGGAACCGCCACGATCACGCGCGGTTTGATGCCGAATCGGCCCGTGTGGACCTTCTGGATGAAGTAACGCAACATCGCCTCGGTGATCTCGAAATCGGCGATGACACCGTCTTTCATGGGGCGAATGGCCGTGATGTTGCCTGGCGTGCGGCCCAACATCCGTTTCGCCTCATCTCCCACCGCCAAGACATGACTGGTGCCCGACTGAATGGCCACCACGCTTGGCTCTCGCAAAACGATCCCGCGACCTCGCACATAGACCAATGTGTTCGCGGTCCCCAAATCAATTCCAACGTCTGTGGAAAAGTAGTTAAGAAAACTGTTTAACATCTAAAAATGCGTGCCCGGCACGACCTCCTTCGGATGCGGCACCTGCTCATGAACCCCATACAGCTACAAAAAATGACTGACCACAGGCACCTTTTACCTTCCCCACCCCCCATCGTCAAGCGGCGAATAACCGGCCAAATACACGGCGAAACGTAGCCACAGATCAACACAGATGAAACGCAGATGATACAGCCACCAATGAACACGAATTGTCACGAATCCGGTAGGGATGCGACGCCGTCGCGTCCGTGTCGTTCCCCGCATCCGTGCCAATCAGTGTGCATCTGTGGCACAAAACAAACCCATGAGGAACTGAACTAAACCAACAACCAAATCGCGGCCTCGGCGGCTGGCCATTGCGAAATACGGCGC
>CAZEQV010000327.1:0-4138 GCA_964514435.1 uncultured Verrucomicrobiota bacterium | reverse complement strand
TGCTGGCCGTGTACGCCAACGCGGGTTACGTGGACGGGGAGCAAGTTGGGCAGTTCGATCTCCGGCTCGAAGGTTTGAAGAAAGCGGACTTGTTGAAAGACAAATGACGATGAAACGTGTTGCGTTATCTTCCGGCAAGCAGCCGCCGCAATGAGTCAGAACAAGGAACTATGCTGCGTTGCCAGGGCTTACATGCGTGCGGAGAGTTCGTCCAGCGGGTAAACAGGAGGGCGCGCCCGTTGGTTGCTCTCCGCCACGAGCCGGCAACGCCGGTTATCCAGTATGACGACCACTTCCTCCAAATATCCTTGGCCAAGTCTCAAACAATATACCGGTGAGCATTTGCGGCGCGTGGCAATGCCGGTGGGCGGGATCGGGACCGGGTGCGTGTCATTGGGCGGTCGCGGCGATTTGCGCGATTGGGAAATCATGAACACGCCGGCCAAAGGCTACACGCCGGTCGTGGCCGGGCTGAAGAACCTCGGTTCCTTCTTCGCGCTCTCTGTGCTGCACGAAGGCCGCCGGGTGACGCGGTGTTTGGAAGGGCCGATTGACAGCAGCGAGTATGAAGCGTCCGAGGGTTGCAAGACGCCGAACTCCGGCCTGCCGCGGTTCCGTGAGGCGACCTTCCGCGCGGCGTATCCGCTGGCAACGGTCGAGTTGCGCGATGAACAGGTGCCGGTCACGGTGGAACTGCGGGCGATGAATCCGTTGGTGCCCGGTGACGCGGCAGCGAGTTCGTTGCCGTGTGCGATGTTGACGTTTCATCTGCGCAATCCGACGCGGTCACCGGTCGAGGTGAGTATTTGCGGGACGATTCTGAATCCGATCGGTTGCGATGGCCGGCAGAGGAAACCGGCTTGGGGCAGCCGGATTCAGTATCTCGGTTGGGAGCATAACCGGAATGAACTCATCGCCGGCAATCGGCTGCACCTGACTTCCACCAGCGAACAAAAGGACGCCGAGGCGAATGGCGACATGTGTTTGACGGCGACGGGCGGGGTGGATGCCGGGGCGCGGACGGCGTGGGCGGAGTTGAGCTGGGGCGACAGCATTTTGGATTTCTGGGATGAGTTCTCGACGACCGGGCGGATCACGCCGCGGGATGGCAAGGGCGCGTTCAAGTTGTTCGGCTCGCTGGCGCGGACGCTGACGCTGCCACCCGGCGCGACCGGTGAGATTCGCTTTTTGCTGACGTGGCGGTTTCCTAACCGGTTGGCCTGGTCGAAGACGATTGTCGGCAACCATTACGCGGAACGGTTTCCGACGGCGATTGCCGCCGCCGATTACGTGCTCGAACACTGGGACAACCTCACGCGGCGCACCGTAGATTTCGTGTCAGCATTCTGCGCGTCGCCGTTGCCGGCAGCGGTGAAAGAGGCGGCGTTGTTCAACGTCAGCACGCTGCGGACGCAGACTTGTTTCCAGACGCCCGATGGGAACTTCTTCGGTTGGGAGGGGGTGCATGACGAGGTCGGGTCGTGCGAGGGCACTTGCACGCATGTCTGGAACTACGAGCAGACGACCGCGTTTCTCTTTGCCGGTTTGAGCCGCTCCATGCGCGAGGTGGAGTTTTTGCATTCCACGAACGATGAAGGCCGGATGCGGTTTCGCACGAAGTTGCCGCTCGCGCTCAATCAGGAGCCTGACGGCAAAGCCGCCGCCGACGGTCAGATGGGCACGATCATGCGGATGTACCGGGATTGGCAGTTGGCCGGGGATGATGCGTTTTTGAAGAAACTTTGGCCGAAGGTGAAGGCGGCGATGGAGTTCGCGTGGGTGCCGGGCGGTTGGGATGCCGACCGGGATGGCGTGATGGAAGGCAGCCAGCACAACACGATGGACGTGGATTATTACGGTCCGAATCCGCAGATGCAGGGCTGGTATTTGGGCGCGCTCAAGGCGACGGCGAAAATGGCGGCGCACGTGGGCGAGGTGGATTTTGCCGCGACGTGTGAAGATCTTTACCGGCGCGGTCGCGAGTGGACGGACCGGGAGCTGTTCAACGGCGAATACTACGAGCATCGCATCAAAGTCCCAGCCGTGATGCATCCGGCAACTACCCACAACTGCTTCGATAAGGCCGGCATTCCCATCCTTCAGTTGGGCAAGGGCTGTTTGGTGGATCAACTCGTCGGTCAATACATGGCGCACGTCTGCGGGTTGGGGCACATCCTCGATCCCGAACACGTCCGCACCACGTTGCGTTCGATTCTGAAATACAATCTCAAGCGCGGGTTCCACGATCATTTCAACCATCTGCGCAACTACGTGTTCGCCGACGAGACGGCGTTGCTGATGGGGACGTATCCGCGGGGTGACCGGCCTCGGCGTCCGTTCCCGTACTACAACGAAGTGATGACCGGCTTCGAGCACACGGTCGCCGCGCATTTGATTTATGAGGGGATGGTGGCGGAGGGCGTCGAGTTGGTCGGGCACATCCGCGCCCGGTATGACGGCAAAAAGCGCAATCCGTTCAACGAGGCGGAGTGCGGTCATCATTACGCCCGCGCGATGGCCGCGTGGGCGGAAGTGCTGGCGCTGACCGGTTTTCATTACGACCGCGCGACCGGCACGCTGCGCCTCACCGAGCAGGCACAGCCAATGTTCTTCGCGTTCGGTACCGGTTGGGGTGTTTTCCATACCGGCAAACAGACAGTGAAAATCAAAGTCTGTGCAGGTGACTTGCCGGTGCGGCGGGTCCTCATGGCCGGCAAGGAAGTGGCGGTGCAGGTTGAATAGCGCAGGGGGATTTGAATGGAAGTCGGAGGTGCCGGCGGGATGCCCATTTCCGCAATCCACGAGCTTGAGTCACATCTTCTTTACCGGGCGGCACAGTGATTACCGGTGCGGCGACACGTTTTATCCGAGTTGGGCCAGTGACGGGAATTTGTATTCGCCGTGGACCGACGGCAAGACCGACGGCGTGACAAGCGGTTCGGGAGACAAGTTGATGCGCGCTGCCACTACCGGCCATGCGGTAATGGTCGGGGACGACCCGCTCCACTTGGTCATCAACAATACGTCGCCGCCGAAGGAGGCATGGGCAAGGCCCTACAGCGGCCGGTACCCTTGTGGTTCGCTGGTGCATGACGGCATCTGGTATTACGGCACGTATTGCCTGGGGCCGGGCGCGAAGTTTGTCCACGCAGGTTTTGAATGGAACTGGCCGAATCTGGGGCCGATGCCGGGTTTTCAAATTTCGCGCGATTTCGGGAAGACATGGGGGGATTCGCCGTTGTCACCGGAGAGGCCGTTGTTTCCTGAGCCGGCGGAGTTTCTCGGGCCGGTCAAGATGGGCGCGCCGCACTTTGTGGATTTCGGGAAGAACATGGAACATTCGCCCGACGGCAAGGCGTATCTGCTCGGCATGGGCGCGGAGGTGAACGACCCGGAGCCGCGTCCGTGTCTGAATCCCGCTTGCCGGGATCGCGGTTTTGCGCACGCGAACCTGAGTTGGATCACGGCGGATCAAGTGTACTTGGCACGGGTGGCGCCCTCACCGGCCACCATCAACGATTTGAGCGCCTACGAATTCTTTGCCGGTCATGATGCGGCGGGGCAGCCGGTATGGACTCACGATTTTTCCGCAATCAAGCCGCTGCTTGAGTGGAATAACAACATGGGGTGCGTCACGGCGACGTATGTTCCCGGCCTGCGCAAATATCTGATGTGCGTCACGGACGGCTGGCCGACCGTCAACACGATGCGCTCGTATATCCTCGAAGCCGATCAGCTTACCGGGCCGTGGCGGATGGTGGTCTATATGAAAGATTTTGGCGAGCAGGCGTATTTCCTGAATTTCCCGAGCAAGTTCATCAGCGCGGATGGCCGGACGCTCTGGCTGTGTTACTCGGCGAACTTCAGCGAGGGCGTGAATGGCGTGCAACTGAAATTCAACCCTCCTGGTGGCCGGTACGGACTGTGTTTG
This sequence comes from uncultured Verrucomicrobiota bacterium, assembly GCA_964514435.1. Lineage (GTDB taxonomy): Bacteria > Verrucomicrobiota > Verrucomicrobiia > Palsa-1439 > Palsa-1439 > CAZEQV01. The sequence goes on along the minus strand of CAZEQV010000327.1, from coordinate 207 downwards.
CATGAGGTCAAACTTGGTTGATACGAAAACGGGAAGGTGAAAAGCTTTCGGGTGAATGTCGCGTCAAGCAGCAGCAATGCACGTATTGCTATGCCGCCATACGCCTTGGCGTGATACAACGCTGGTAGTGGAATGAAGCACAGTTAACAAATGAGGAACTGAACTGACAGCATGAGCAAGTTTCAGCGTGGCGGCTACATCATCTAG
>CAZEQV010000326.1:0-4153 GCA_964514435.1 uncultured Verrucomicrobiota bacterium | reverse complement strand
TGGCGATCTTGTCGGCGTTGATCGGCGCCAACTATGGCGCGAACCTCGCGTTGTTTCCGGCCATCACCAAGGACTTCTACGGTCTGAAGAACTTCGGCGTGAACTATGGACTGGTGTTCACCGCTTGGGGCTGGGGCGGCTTCGGATTGTCGCTTCTGGCCGGTGCCGTTTATGACGGCTCGATCGTGGCATCATGGAAAGGCAGCTTTGCCTTTGCCTACTACTGTTCGGCGGCGTTGCTGGTCGCGGCTGCCGCCGTGACGTTTATCATCAAACCTCCTCATCGCAAACCCGCTGCGGTCTGACGCGACCCCGTGCGTGGTTCCGGCGCTGCCGGCGACTGTACCCTTGTCGCCGGCAGCGTTGCTGTTGTAGATTCTGCCGCATTCGGGTCGCAGCGAATCCAGCACAACCGTCAACCGGAGGGCATTGTCATGAGCAGCGTTCGTGTTCTGGTGGGCACCAAGAAAGGCGCATTCATCATCACATCCGATGGCTCGCGCCGAGAATGGAACGTAACCGGACCCCTGTTTGGCGGGTGGGAGGTTTACCACATGAAAGGTTCGGTGGTGGACCCCGGCCGGATCTACGTTTCGCAATCGAGCGGATGGTTCGGGCAGATCATCCAGCGGTCTGACGATGGCGGCAAAACGTGGACGATACCGGGCGGAGAAAAGATACCGGGACCGTACGACCGGCCGGGCGGATTGAGCAACAGGTTCGCCTACAAGGGCGAGGTCGGAAAACATCTCCACTATGACGGCACGCAGCATTCGTGGGAGTTCAAGCGGGTGTGGCACCTTGAGCCTTCCTTGACCGACCCGGACACCTGCTATGCCGGCGTGGAAGACGCCGCGCTGTTCAAGACCGTCAACGGCGGCCAATCGTGGGAGGAACTGCCGGCCTTGCGCCGGTGCAAGGGCGAACTTTGGCAGCCCGGCGCGGGCGGCATGGGTTTGCACACAATCCTGCTCGACAAGACCAATGCTCAGCGGCTGTTTGTCGCCATCTCTGCCGCCGGTGTGTTCCGCACCGACGATGCCGGCGCGTCATGGAAACCGGCCACGAAAGGACTGAACATGCAGTATGAGTTGCCGGACAAGAGCGCCGAGGTTGGTCATTGCGTCCACCGCATCGCCATGCATCCTTCCCGGCCCCAGGTGTTGTTCATGCAGAAACATTGGGACGTGAACCGCAGCGACGATGCCGGCGAGAACTGGCACGAAGTATCCGGCAACCTTCCCAGCGATTTCGGTTTTCCCATTGATGTTCATGCGCACGAACCCAACACCATCTACGTCGTGCCCATCCAGAGCGACTCCGAACACTATCCGCCCGAGGGCAAACTCCGTGTTTATCGCAGCCGCACCGGTGGCGACGAATGGGAGCCGCTCACCAAAGGTCTTCCGCAACAGGACTGCTATGTGAACATTCTCCGCGACGCGATGGCGGTGGACTCGCTGGATTCATGCGGCATCTACTTTGGAACGACGGGCGGCCAGGTCTATTGTTCGCCCGACGGCGGCGACAACTGGACAACCATCGCCCGCGACCTGCCCAAGGTATTGTCCGTCGAAGTGCAAACTTTGCCATGATCAGGGTCGAACTGCCGTTTCATCTGCGCACGCTGGCCCAGATTTCGGGGCGCGAGATTACGGTGGATGTCGCTGATCCGGTCACGTTGAACGCGCTACTGGATGCGGTAGAAGCAATGTACCCGGTGTTGTGCGGCACCATTCGCGATCATGTCACACGGAAACGGCGCGCGTTCTTGCGGTTCTATGCCTGCAATGAGGACTATTCGCATGCGACGCCCGACACGATTTTACCGGCTGAAGTCATCACCGGCAAAGAGCCATTCTGCATCATCGGCGCGATTGCTGGCGGAAGTGAATTCGCTCAGCAATGGACTGGCCGGTAACAGGTGCCATCATGCTCCGAGACGATGGCGCAGATCGGGGCTGAGGTTTCCGGTGCAGACTTCTTCCACGGGCCCCGTCATGACCAGATCAAGGTCCCGGCTCAGCTCAATCGTCAGGTCGCCGCCTTCCATGTGAACGGTGACGCGGCCGTCCACGAGTCCCTTGTCGTAGCAGGCCACCGCCACCGCGCAGGAACTTGATCCGCTGGCCAACGTGTGGCCCGCGCCGCGTTCCCAGATGAGCGCTTTCACGTCGGCGCGCCCGGTGACCTGCGCGAACTGAACATTGGTGCGGTTCGGGAACGCGGGATGATTTTCGATGAGCGACCCGAGCTTGAACACATCCACCTTGCCGAGATCCTCCACGATGGTCACGCAATGCGGGTTGCCGACGGACAGCGATGTGACATTCAAGACCTGACCGGCCACTTCGAGCCGGGTGAGTTGACGGTCAATCGTGGCGCGTCCCATGTCCACGCGCACGGCCACGCACCGGCTGCGATCGAGGATGAGTTTGGCGCGGACGTTGCCGCCGAGTGTGTGAATGGTGAACTCTTCGCGCTGGGTGTAGCCGTGGTCGTGGAGAAACTTGGCGTAAATGCGCAGACCGTTGCCGCTCTTTTCGGCCTCGGAACCGTCGGGATTGAGGATGCGCAGGGCGAAGTCTGTTCCCTTGCCGGCGGCGGGGACGTTGAGCAGGATGCCGTCGGAACCGACGCCCGTGTTGCGGTGGCAGATGGCGCGGATGCGGTCCGGCGTGAGTGCGAATCCGAGGGTGCCGGCATCCATGACCAGATAATCGTTTCCCAGACCGTGAGAACGAACGAAGTCGAAGGTCGGATTCATTGCTTGTGGTATTCCTGAAGAGGGCAGACGGACAAACCGCGTTCGCGCATGGCGGCGATTCCCAGCGCGGCGGCCTTGGCGCCCGCCAGGGTGGTCATGATGGAAATCTTGTTGGCGACGGCGGCGGTGCGGATCTTCATCTCATCCACGCGGGGTGTCTTGCCGGCTGGCGTGTTGATGATCATTTGCAGTTCGCCGTTCTTGATCAGGTCAAGACAGTTGGGGCGGCCTTCGGATAGTTTGTACAACGTTTCCACCCGAAGACCAATCTCCTGCAGGACCTTGGCCGTGCCGCTGGTGGCGCAGATTTCGAAGCCCATGTCGGCGAATTGCCGGGCGATGGGCGCAACTGCCCGTTTGTCGGAATCGCGGACGCTGATGAACAGTTTGCCGCTGAGGGGCAATGCCGGCATCGCGGCCATCTGCGATTTGGCGTAGGCCATACCCCAATCTTCGCCGATGCCCATGACCTCGCCGGTGCTGCGCATTTCGGGGCCGAGCAAGATGTCCTGACCGGGGAACTTGTTGAACGGGAACACCGATTCTTTGACGCAGAAATACGGCGGGTGAATCTCCTTGGTGAAACTCAACTCGGTGAGCTTCTTGCCGGTCATGACTTTCGCCGCGAGTTTGGCGAGCGGATGCCCAATGGCCTTGCTCACAAACGGCACGGTGCGCGAGGCGCGGGGATTGACTTCCAGCACATAGACCGTGTCACCTTTCACGGCAAACTGGACGTTCATCAATCCTGCCACTCGGAGTTCCCGCGCCATGGCGTGTGTGTACTGTCGCATGGTTTCAATCGTGCCGGCTCCCAGCGAGTGCGGCGGCAACACCATCGCCGCGTCACCGGAATGACACCCGGCAAACTCGATGTGCTCCAACATTCCGCCGACCACCACCGTGTCGCCGCCCACGCCGATGTCGGCGATGCAATCCACGTCCACTTCGATCGCTTCTTCGAGAAATTTGTCCACCAACACCGGCCGTTCCGGTGAGGCTTCGACGGCGAACCTCATGTAATGGCGCACTTCGTCGTCACTGTATACGATCTGCATGGCGCGTCCGCCCAACACAAACGACGGGCGCAACAAGACCGGGTAGCCAAGCCGGCCGGTTGCCGCCAACGCCTCCGCTTCATTCGTGGCCAGACCGTTTGGCGGTTGCGGTATGTTGAGTTTGTCGAGCATCGCGGCGAACAGTTTGCGGTCCTCGGCGATCTCGATGCTTTGTGGCGTCGTGCCGATGATGTTGACGCCGTTGCGTTGCAGGCCAAGCGCGAGGTTCAACGGCGTCTGTCCGCCGAACTGCGCGATGGCACCCCAGCATTTCTCGCGTTGATAGATGTGCAACACGTCTTCCAGCGTGAGCGGCTCAAAGTAAAGT
>CAZEQV010000325.1:0-4196 GCA_964514435.1 uncultured Verrucomicrobiota bacterium | reverse complement strand
CCATTGATGGACATCGTCGAGAAGGGTCTTGTGCCCGGCATGGCGGTGGTGGGCGAGAAATTCAAGAACAACCAGATTTTCGTGCCGGAGATGTTGATCGCCGCCCGCGCGATGAAAGAAGCGATGGCCATTCTCGAGCCGTTGCTCGTCAAGGCCGGTATCAAACCGAAATACACGGCGGTTATCGGCACCGTGCAGGGCGATTTGCACGACATCGGCAAGAATCTCGTGGCTATGATGTGGAAAGGCGCGAACATTGGCGTCGTGGATTTGGGCACCAACGTGTCTCCCGAGAAATTCGTCGAAGCCGCCAAGCAACATGGCGCGAACATCATCGGCCTCTCGGCCCTGCTCACCACGACGATGCCCTCAATGAAAAGCACCATCGCCGCCGTCAAGGCCGCCGGTCTCAACAGCGTCAAAGTCATTATCGGCGGCGCGCCGATCACGCAGGACTTCGCCAACGAAATCGGCGCGGACGGTTTTGCGCCCGATGCCGCCAGCGCCGTGGATGTGGCCATGCAACTCGTGGCCGCGTGATACAATGAAAATCTATTCCTCGCTGGCGATCAACCGCCCGGAACAGTTGCGGTTCGGTCACGCACCCCGCCCGCTGCGCACACGGCGCGGCATGGTCATCGGAGCCGGCACCGTTTATCCCGAATTGAACTTCACCTTGCCCCCGATGCTGGTGAACGCCGAAACCATGCCGGAAGTGCGCCGCCACTATCGCGAGATCATCACGGGCGCGACACAGCGCGCCGTGGAACTCGAAGCGCCCGGCCTCGTCATCGAGTTTGAGACCGTCCCACCCATGACAGAGAACCCGGCCTGGGGCATCGAACTCACCAAGATCCTGCTCGATGGCCTGGAAAAGGCACACTCCCAGCACGGACTCAAAAGCGTCCTGCGCATCACGCCCAACGACACCCGCGAGATGGAACGCCCTCCCCGCATGAAGTCCGGCCAGCTCTACGACTGCATGATCGAAACCTTCGATGGCTGCGCGGCGGCGGGCGCGGAATTGCTGTCCATCGAATCCGTCGGCGGCAAAGAAGTGCATGACGAAGCGTTGACGATGTGCGACATCGGCCAGGTGATTTTCGCCCTGTGCGTGATGGGCGTGCGGGACATGAGGTTTCTCTGGACGGAGATCGAACGGATCGCCAAACGCCACGGCGTTCATTGCGCCGGTGACTCCGCGTGTGGATTCGGCAACACGGCGATGGTGTTGGCGGAACAAAAGATGATCCCGCGCACCTTTGCCGCGGTCGTGCGCGCCGTCACCGCCGTGCGCTCGCTGGTCGCATTCGAATGCGGCGCGGTCGGTCCGAGCAAGGATTGCGCGTATGAAAACCCTATCTTGAAAGCCATCACCGGCTATCCGATGGCCATGGAAGGCAAGACGGCCGCCTGTGCGCACTTGAGTCCGGTGGGCAACATTGCCGGAGCCACTTGCGATACGTGGAGCAACGAAAGCGTCCAGAACATCAAACTCCTCGGCGGCATGGCCCCAACCTGTTACGTCGAGCAATTGATCTACGACTGCCGAATGATGAATCAGGCGTTGGCTGACGGGCCGGACGCGGCGTTGCTGTACCGAAAATGGATGATCAACTCGGACGCGTCGCTCGATCCGCAAGCGTTCATCCTCAAACCCGAATGCGCCATGGCGATCGGGCAGGCGATTGTGAATTCGTCGAACTATTACGAAGCCGGCAAGGCGGCGGCGCGCACGGCGGTCAAACTGTTGCGCGAAGGCGACGTCAGGGTGCCGGACCGCGAAGCCGGTTGGCTGGACACGATCGAAGAAGCCGTGAACGCGCTGCCATCGAGTGAAAACCAGTTCATTGCCGATATGATGGGCGTGGTGAATACCGGCAACTTTGTGGCCAAAGACTACGACCTCTGATTTGTGTCCAAACAACTCGGAACCGGACTGCTCCGACCTGATTATCACGGCTCACGAATCCCCGTGATGGAACACCTCTGGGGTTTGTCACGACAGGCGGTTCGCCATTTTACCGGGATTGATCCGGTCGTGAAGCGCCCCCTCGTCAATGAGGCGTTTCGCAGACTGGCAGAGGTGTTTGAGGTAGATCTCATTTGGGGCGGCGGGTTGCCGGGACCAGACAGCGAGGTCTTCAACTGGGACGATGGCGAAACCGTCAAACGCAACCGGGCCGGCAAGGAGGTGGTGCAATGGGGCATCTTTGGCACCGTGCATCAGGAGGATGGACGACACTTCACGCATATCCCCAAACCCGCCAACGTTGACGAGGCGCTGGCCTTTGAACCGCTGCAGCATTTCCCCGATTCCATCGAACAATACCGGCTGCGGTTCCAGCAGCAATACGCGGCGATGCTGGAGAACACCGGTGACACAGCTCTGCCGGTGCCGCACCATTACACCACTTGCTTTCACTGGCCGCTGGCGATCCTTGGATTCGAATTGCTGTGCGAAGCCGGCAGCGAAGAAGATCGCTTTGCCCGATTGATGGAACGCTTCGCGGAAATCAGTCGCCGCATCACGGCCGCGTGGGCCGGCATCCCCGGTCTTCATGCATTCATCCTGCACGATGATCTCACCATGACCAGCGGCCCGGTTTTCCCGCCTGACTGGTACCGGCGGCACGTCTTTGTTCACTACCGCGGTATCTTTGAGCCACTGCAACGGGCCGGCATCCCCATCATTTTCACTAGCGATGGCGACTGTTCGATTTTTGTGGACGACATTTTTCGAGCCGGCGCGGATGGATTGAACATGGAATATCTGGTGGACTTGGGAGACGTGGCGCGCCGGTATCCTGACAAAATCCTGATCGGCAACATCAACGCCGCGATTCTGGCCAACGGCCCGCGATCAGCGATTGAAGCGGAAGTGCGGCGGTGCATCGAGGCGGGCAAGACCGCGCGCCGGTTTGTCGCCAACGTGGGCGGTCAACTCACCCACACCATCCCCATTGAGCATCTGGAATGGTATCTGAATGTGCGCCGGCAACTTTGCCGGACAGCCCGGTTGTGAACGCTTGTTTTGTTTGTTGTTTTGACCGGTGGGGTGGTGTCGAGTATAGAGCAGTCGTACCGCTCCCGTAGCTCAGATGGATAGAGCGTCGGTTTCCTAAACCGCAGGTCGCGCGTTCGAATCGCGCCGGGAGCGCCAGTTTGCCCTTATGAAGCCGAAAAATGTCGATGTGATTAACAATTTTCTCGCCATTGCCTGGGACGACGGGGGCGAGACGTTTGTGGAGATGGAAAAACTGCGGCGCGCCTGCCCGTGCGCCATGTGCAAAGGCGAAACCAACGTGCTCTCCTACGCGCCGCCCACGCCGCAGAACTTCACCGCCAAGAGTTTTGAGTTGGTGGGTTGGGAGTTTGTGGGCGGTTACGCCATTCAGCCCAAATGGGCCGATGGCCACGCTTCGGGGTTATACTCATTCGATTACTTGCGAAGGATGGAAGGAACATCATGAGAATTATTGATCCGCATTGCCACATGGTCTCCCGCGTGACCGACGATTACGAACGGATGGCCCTGGCCGGCATCGAGGCCGTCGTGGAACCGGCATTCTGGCTGGGAGCACCCCGCACCAGCGTCGGCACGTTCATTGATTACTTTGAACTCATCATCAGTTGGGAAACGCAACGTGCTCGGAACTATGGCATCGAGCATTTCACCTGCATCGCCATGAATCCACGCGAAGCCAACAATGTTCCCCTGACCAAGGAAGTCTTGCCGGTCGTGGAGAAATTCTGCCGACGCGAAACCTGCGTGGCCATTGGCGAGATTGGGTTTGACCGCCAAACCGACGCGGAAGAAGCCGCCATCCGCGCCCAACTGCAAATCAGCAAGAAATTTGACATGCCGGTACTCATTCACTTGCCGCACCAATTCAAGAAGGTCGGCACGGAGCGCACGCTGAAGGTCGTGGCCGACGAAGGCATGAATCCCGACCGGACTCTTCTCGACCACAACACCGAGGAGACCATGCCGCTGTACGCCGGCACCCGGTACTGGCGGGGGATGTCCATTTACCCGGTCACAAAACTGAGCGTGGAACGCGCCGCCAATATCGTCGAGCAGTACGGCGTGGATCGGTTGCTCGTCAACAGCGCCTGCGATTGGGGTCCGAGCGATCCGCTCAACGTGCCCCGTCTCGTCCGCGAACTCGTTCGCCGCAACGTCCCGCGCGACA
>CAZEQV010000324.1:1618-4245 GCA_964514435.1 uncultured Verrucomicrobiota bacterium | reverse complement strand
ATGAGCGGATTGCGATTCGCCGCCGGTGCGCGGAACAACAGTTGGCACAGAAATCCCCCACCCTCCCGGTCAGCTTACCGGCGAGCGATTCGGATTTTGGTCCGTGGTATGGCGAAGAAACCTTGCCGGATCAAAACAAGATACCGGACAGCTTGGCGAAATGGATAACCGTGAGTGGTTGGGAATGTGTCGGGCCGTTCGTGTTGTCGGATCGGCGCGACGATACGCCGATGATGCCGGCCTTCATTCCGGCCTTCGATGCCCCTTACAAAACGGAGCTACCGGCAGCGGCCAAGTCCGGCACTCCCGTCGAGGTGCGCGTGACACCGGGGGTGATGCAGTTGGGCACGGGATTGGTTCGTCCCGCCGGTTGGGAGCCGAAAGAGGGCGAACCGGAACACGGCAGCGGTCACCCGCTAGCGACGTTCTATGCGCGCACGACTGTAACCGCACCGGCCGACGGCGAATGGTGGGCCGTCGTGACAGTCAACCGTCACGGCAAATTATGGATCAACGAAACATTGGCATGGTCAAGCCCGTCGGTCGTGTCGCCTGCCAACGCCGAGGAAACAGCGCACCGGTTTCGGATGCGGCTGCGCAAGGGCGCCAATTCGGTTTTGTTCCGCTGCGATACCGGGTCGCGGACCGGTGCGTTCGCGTTGCACATTGGTCCGCAGAACGAACCAGCCGGCAAGATGGATCGGCAGACAACCGCCGCTCTCATTACGCATGCGACCGGTTGGCGACGCGACGGCACCGGACGCTATCCTGAAGCGCAGCCACCGTTGGCATGGGACGCGGAGCGCGGCATCAACGTTCTCTGGCGTGTGCCGTTGGAGTTTTCCTATGCCACACCGGTCATCGTGGGCGACAAGGTGTTCACGATGGAGGAGCCGCACACGGTGATCTGTCTGGATAAGATGACCGGCAAGGAACTTTGGCAACGCGAAGTGGACGTGGTGGATTTGCTGGACGACGCCACGCGCGCCACCGCCGCGCCGTTGCGCGAACTGTCGCAAAAGGCGCGGACCGAGTTGGAGAAACTCGGCGGCAACAAAGGCGCACGTAAACAGGCGCTCATCGCCACCGGGCTTTCGGATGAGGATGCCGAGGCAAAACTAAAATCACTCGAACGCGACGCACGGTCGTACCAGTCGTTCGTGAAGGAGAAGGTCGGGTTCAGCGATCCGTCTTGGTATAACGATGTCGGTCACACGTACCCCACCCCCGCGACGGATGGCCGTCACCTGTGGATCAAACTCAACACCGGTGCGCTTGCCTGTTACGACATCGAAGGCAACCGTAAATGGCTGGTCAACCACGGAGGGAGCGCCAAGAGCTCGGCGGTCACATCATCGCCCATCAAAGTCGGCGACAAGATTATTGTGTTCGTTCATCTGCCAGCCGATCCCAACGCCAGAAAGGGCGAGCCGCCCGTGCAGGTATTGAAAGCGTTCGAGGCAAACAGCGGCAAGTTGCTGTGGCAATCGGAACCCGGATTGCGGGGCGAATGGTGTGGCACGCCGGTGCCGTTGCGATTGGGCAACGGGCGGGAAACCTTGGACGTGCTCGTGACAGCCAACGGCATGGTCGTGCGAGCCGACGATGGCCGTGTGCTGCGCCGGTACGTGGGCGCGTGCGAGCATTACGGTTCACCCGTCGCCGTCGAATCCGGCACGGTGTATTTCGCCCCGAATGGTCAACGCATCGCTGTGGACCTGTGGATGGTGGACCGCGACACCATCGGCGTGCGACGACGCTGGAAAGTGGGATGCGGCGATCATTTTCAGGATGGCGACTATGCAGTGGTGCATCAGAACGTCGTTTATTGGTCCAAACCGTTACTCGACTTATTCGATGCCGGTACGGGCACGCCGCTGGGCAGTTCCGGCAACGTGTTTTTCACGCGGCCCGGTCGGGGTTACCCGCCGGTAGCGTTGGCCGGCAGCAATCTGTTCGTGGCCGACAACGCACAATGGTTTCAGCCCACATCGCGTCCCCGTCTCTCGCCGTTCCCGGGCGGCATGAGCGTGGTGGAAGCGCGCCCACGTGGGTTCGTTCTCGCGATGAATCAGGTCGAACAGTTGCACGGCGGGTTTGCGTTCGAGGGCGACCGTGTCTATGTCCGGGGACGTCAGTCGTTGATGTGTTTGAGTATCACCGGCAAGGATGGCCGACGGTTTGAAGCGGAGACAGTGGCCGGTGAGGTTCTCAAGCAAGTCTATCCGGTGCGTCCAGTGGCAGCGAAACCGATTGTGATTCCGCTGGAGCCATTGCCGGATGACAAACGCGACAAATCACGAGTAACAGTTCCCTTGCGACCCCTGAGCATGATATGGAACTGGCGGTACCTGCTCGCCGATAGTGCGGCAGAAGGACTGAAAACAATCGATACGGCACCGGCTAAGGAACTCAATTCCAAGAATTTGTTGGAATGGGGCGAGGACGGACGGTTCGATGCGAAGACTTTGGCTGGCAGCCCGCACATCGGTTTGACGGAAGTGATGGGACAGGCAATTGACCTCAAGAAACTTGCTGAGCCCGTGCCCGGCAAGGTAGCCGTGTTTCAGACGTGGCTTCGCCATGAATCCACCGCCACGTTTCATTTCGATCCCGGTCATCCGCAG
>CAZEQV010000324.1:0-1608 GCA_964514435.1 uncultured Verrucomicrobiota bacterium | reverse complement strand
CAAGCGTGGCTGGGAAAGATCGCTGTCGAACCCGGCCGTTCCTTGCAGATCGGCGAGGGAATTGTGTCGCTTGTGATAGTGGTGCCGTTGGACGAAATCAACGATTCAACGCGCTACATCCGGCCCCGCTTCTGGCCGCAACAGAGCGTCGAGGAATGGGAAACGAGACGCAACGAAACGGCACCTTTTCTCAAGAACGCAGTGGCGCTCTCGCCCGATTCAGCCGTGGGCAGAAACGCTTCACGCATACTGAAAGAATAGACAGGCGTGAATCCAACGATCAGTCCGTCTTTTGCCCGGCCTTGCGCCGCCATGTGCATTTACAGGAATGATCATTCCAGTGAATGCACAATGGGGAGCAGGTTGGTGGAAGACACACTTTCGTTGCATCGTTGGCTTGACAACGTTGGGGCGGCGAATAATGTGTAGCTTAACAAGACAAAAATTGTCCTGTTTCAATCGAATACCGTTTACGAGGTCTGAAAATCATGTCCGACACGTTTGAAATTCAAAACCTGCACGTTGCCATAGAAGACAAACCGATCTTAAAAGGTGTCACGCTCACCATTCGTAAGGGCGAGGTTCACGCCATCATGGGGCCCAACGGTTCTGGCAAGAGCACGATGGCCAATGCCATCATGGGACATCCCAAATACACCGTAACCGCCGGCAGCATTCTGATGAAGGGCGAGAACATTCTGGGAATGGAAACCGATGAGCGCGCGCGCAAAGGTCTGTTTCTGGCGTTTCAATATCCCTGCGAGGTTCCCGGTGTTCGCATGGCCAATTTCATGCGACAGGCCTGCAATGCGCGGGCCGGCAAGGAAATTGACACGATGGAGTTCTACGACCGTCTCGAAGAGAAAATGAAACACCTCGACATGGACGAGCAATTCGTCAAACGTTATCTCAATGAGGGGTTCTCGGGCGGCGAAAAGAAGCGCAATGAGATTCTGCAGATGATGATGTTGGAACCTGAATTTGCCGTGCTCGATGAAACCGATTCCGGTCTGGACATTGACGCTCTCAAGATCGTGTCGCGCGGAGTCAACGAGCTGCGCGGGCCGAATCTGGGCATACTGATCATCACCCACTACGAACGCATCTTGCGCTACATCACGCCGGACTACGTTCACATCCTCGTGGACGGACGGATCGTCAAGTCGGGTGGCCCCGACCTGGCGGCCCATCTCGAACAGCACGGGTACGACTGGATTGTCAAAGACCTGGCCGCCACAGCCGCCGCAACAAGGTGACAACATGAGCACGGATACGACTCAAATTCTTGGCGGAATCTACAAGGAAGGCTTCCACGATGACCTCAAAGCTGTGCGGCAAGTTCCGAAAGGCCTGTCACACGACGTCGTGGATTACATGTGCGACTGCAAGAACGAACCGGATTGGATGCGTCAATTCCGTCACCGTAGTCTTGACCAGTTCCTCAAATCAGACTTGCCGGCATGGCTACCGGGCCTGCGCGACATTGATTACGATGCGATCACGTACTACCTGAGCCCGGTGGATCGTTCCGCACGCAAATGGGAAGACGTACCGGAAGATATCCGCCGCACCTACGACAAGCTCGGAATCGCCAAGGAAGAGCAGAAA
>CAZEQV010000323.1:0-4263 GCA_964514435.1 uncultured Verrucomicrobiota bacterium | reverse complement strand
ACGATGTCGGCCAGCACCAACGCACCGGCCATCAACGGGTATGACGTTGCGAACTATGGTGTGGTCGAGGGCGTGGACAAGTGGTGGCCGGAAAACAGTTCGGCCGGCGCGGTCAAGGGCCAGACGTTTCGGACCAGCAGCGGTGTCACGGCGCTCCATTCGGTGACGTATCAAATCACGGCGAGCCAGAAAGCGGAGCCGACGAAGACGTATGTGGTGCGCGTCGGGAAAGCGGTGGGCGGCATCTTCACGTTAATCCACTCGGAGACGTTTACGCAGACGTTCACGTGGAATGGCGGGGAATACATGACGTGGACGTTTGCCAGTCCGGTGTTGCTCGAGGGTGATACGACCTACGGGGTGGACATCGGCTTGACCAGCAGCACCTCGGACTGGGGCACCGGGATTCCGTATCTGAATTACACGGCCAACGAATACGCGTCCGGGGTGATGTACAGTTCGGGCACGAGCGGCATCGGCACGACGAATCTGTCGCTGGCGTATGGCTCGGATCGGATTTTTCACGTGGATGTGGCGGTGCCGACGGCGCCGGGTTTCGCCTTTGTCGGCGGCAATCCCTTCGACAACACCATCGGCGCGACGGTGCGGCCGTACGTTGTGGCGACATTCAATCAAGACGTCGCGGCCGGTGCCGGCCACATCACGATTACGAATTTTACGGACAACCTCGGCACGGTCTTGCCGGTCACGGATCCGCGGGTGGTTTTCGAGGGAAACCTGGTCAAGATCGCCACCGCGGGAGTGATTGAGCCGCTGAAGAGTTACGCGATTCGGATCGAGCCGGGCGCGGTGGAAAATACCAGCGGCACGCCCTTCGGCGGGATCAACGACGATACGACGTGGAATTTCACGACGGGAACGGATCCATTGCTCGACGCCTGCACGGCGTTGAAGAACCACATTACCGGCGTGGCGCCGCTGACGACAAACCAGATTGCCAGTTATGCCGCGACGCTGGATGCCGAAGCGGATCGGTTCGCGGAGAGCACGAACACGCTCGGCGCGGTTTTCAGTCTGGTGCAGACCCACGATCAGGTGATCGGTCCGTTGTGGGTGGCGTCGGGATCGTTCAGCCGGTCGGTCACGACCAATCATCTGCAATGGGCGATTTACCGGGCGATGGAAGACATTGTGGACTCGGTGTACACCCCGGCCAATCTCGTCCAGTACGAGGCGATGATGAACGGGTTTATGTTTGGCAGCTCGACGAATTTTCCCGGTCCCTGTCCGTTGCCGGCGACGAACTCGGTTTACGTCGTGCCGGTCAACGCCAGTTTCCCGGAAACGTTCGGACGGGAAACGCAGGACTGGACGAAACCGGCCGCGCGCCCGACCGGCGCGTATCTGGCGCCGGGCACCCTTGCGACCGTGACCGTTCCGCCGGCTTTGACCAATGGCACTTACAAAATCCGAGTCGGCTCGCATCTGTGGGATTACTCCAACAAGCCCACGTTGCAACGGTTGGATCGGACGACGGTGCTGTACCCGATCACGGCCGCGGAGACGAAGATCGCCAGTCCGCTCGGCGGCGGCATTTATATTGAGGTGCCATACCGCGCGGATGGCGGTGTCGTGAATGTGACGGTGACCGGCGCGGCGCGGGCGCCGTTCTACTCGAATACCAGTTACCGGCAAACGACGCTGACGGAGTGGTTGAACACGGAACGCACCCAGCCGGGGCCGTGGGCGGTGTTTTTCACCGATCGGTTTCAGATGAACGTGCCGCGCACCTGGATTTACGCCAACACCAACGCGCCGACGGTGATCGCCGAGTGGGATGCCTCGATGGACATCATCAATGACCTGATGGGCTTCCCGCACATTCGCGGCAAGGAGACGTTGTATCTGCAAGCGGACGTGGCGATTCGCCGCTCCGTCTATGCGCCCGGCTATCCGACGGTCAACGTCGGCGGGGCGAATCCGTCCGCGGATATCCACGGGGGCGACATCAATCATTATCTGGTGCGCGGGCCGACGGATGCGCCCAGCTATGTGTTCCATGAACAGGGGCACTCGTACTTCTTTCCGAAGTTCAATGGCGAGAGCGAGTCCACGATCAACTTGTTGCATGTGGCGGTGCAAAACCGGCTGTACGGAAAGAGCTTTGACACCAGCCTGGCGGGGTCAGTGGGCTATGGTTCCTCGTGCACGATGTCCAATACCGCCACCCTCTGGATGACCAGTTTCAACTTCTCGCCGCGCGAGATCATCATGGCCGACTGGGAGAAAGCCTATCAGCCCCAGGGCCACGCGAAGTTTGTGGACCTCGCGCGGCTCTTCGGCTGGGAAGGCTTGGGCAGCTTCTGGTATTACTACAACTCCAACGGCATCTCGCAAGATGACAATGCCGAGGAGGTCTTGGGGGGCACGGACGAAAAAATCTTTCGGCTCTCGAAATCCTACGGCAAGGATGTCCGACCCCTGCTGCATTTCTGGGGCATTTTCCCGGAAAACCCGGCGGCCCTGGCCGAGCAGTTGGCGGCTGCCGAACTGAAGATGCCGCTTCAGATTCGCGACCTGCTCTATGAATACAAATCGCTCGTCCCCACCAACAACGCGGACTACCGCGCGTTCTGCCTGACGTGGTGGGGGCGTCAGCCAACGATGAACGGTTTCGGGGTCGAAAAAGAACATGCCCGGCAATGGGACGACGCGCCGAATTATCTGTTGTGCGGCTGCACCCAGGTGCGGTTTCCCACCGAAATCTTTAACGAGACCGCCTCGGCCGAAGTCAAAGCCCGCGTGCAGGAGATCATTGATCTGTATTATGAGGAGACGCCGCCGACGCCGAATCCGATGACCTTCCAGGTGATGCCGTCGGGGCTGACCTCCACCTCGATCGCGATGGCGGCGTTTGCCACCGACCCGACGCAGCCGGTCGAATACTTCTTCACCAACGTCACCACCGGCGCCGTCCGCGACTGGAGCACCGCCACCGTCTGGACCAATACCGGCCTGACCGCGAGCGCAACCTATGGCTACCGGGTCAAAGCGCGCGACGGGTTGAACAATGAGACGGACTGGTCCGAGATTGCCTACGCCGTCGCCGAACCCGACGTCACGCCGCCGACGCCGAATCCGATGACCTTCGCCGTCGCCCCGGCCTCTCTGACCGCCAACTCGATTGTCATGACAGCCACCACGGCCTACGACGTGTCGGTGCCGGTCGAGTACTACTTTGAAAATGTGGATACCGGCGCGTTCCGCAGTTGGAGCACCGACCGGGTCTGGACCAACAGCGGTCTGGCCGTGGATACGACGTATGGCTACCGGGTCAAGGCGCGCGACAGTCTCGGCCACGAGACTGCCTGGTCCGGTGTGCTGACCGCGACGACCAGCCCGCCCGTGCTCCGCTGGGACGCCAACGGCACCGGCTCCGGTCTCACCGACGGCGGTGGCGCGTGGACCAACGCCAACCTGTGGTGGAACGGCACGGCGAACCTCACCTGGATCAGCGGTTCCACCGCCGAATTCGGCAACGGCGGAACCGGCGGCAGCGTCACCCTCGCCGCGCCCACGGATGTGTATCAACTGACGATGTACGGGTTCAGCGGCACCTACACGCTTGGCAGCGGCGGTCAGACCATCACGCTCCAACACGGCATCAGCCTCAGTCCAACCTCCGGCGCGACGACCGTGTCCAGTCCGCTGGCGTTGGGCGCGTCGCAGAGTTGGGTCAACAACTCCGCGAATTTGCTGACGGTCAGCGGCGCCGTGACCAACCAGGGCAATCAATTAACCGTCAGCGGCGCCGGCAGCGTCACCGTCAGCGGCGCGATTCGCGGGGCGGGCGGGATCGTCAAGAACGGGACCGGCATCCTGACGTTGTCCGGTGACAATGCCTACACCGGCCCGACCACCGTCAGCGATGGCGTGTTGCGGCTCAGTCATACCAACGCCCTGCCCGGCGGTTCCGGTGCGCTGGCCGTCCAGGGCATTGTGGAACTGGCCGCGGCCAACTTTGCGCGAGCCATCGGCGGCGCGACGGACCAATTTCAGATGACCGGCGGCGCCAGCGGATTCAGCGCGCAGGGCGCGGCGCGAACGGTGGTGGTCGGCAACGATCCGGCCACGGAACTGGTGTGGGGCAGCGCCGACTTCAATCCGAGCACGCTTGTGCTCAACCACACCACGGCCAACAACACGCTGACGCTCTCGAACAAACTCGACCTTGCCGGGGCCACTCGCACCATCGAAGTCCGCGCCAACACCGCGGCGATTGCCGGCGCCATTCGCTCCTCG
>CAZEQV010000322.1:0-4269 GCA_964514435.1 uncultured Verrucomicrobiota bacterium | reverse complement strand
GAAGAATTCTACGCCGAATACACCAAGATGAAATCACGCAAGACGATCGGCCCCCTGTTGGAAAAATGGAAACCTCAAATCGCGATTGTTCCCTACGCCGATTTGCTCGACTGGTTTTACTACTTTAACCGTCACAAACATTGGCGATGCGTCTATGCAGATGATCGCGACGCCATTTATCTGCATTCGTTGTTTGCCACCGATATTCCTGCTTTGCCCGCGCCCGAACCTGGCCGGGATTATCCCGTTTTCACAGACACCGAGGCCAAAGATATTCTGCAGACAGTGGTCCCGCGCACCCCGGCCACGCAGGTGTTCTTCCGCCGCCACTATTACCCGATGAAGGAAGTTCGCTGGAGCGTGTTTCATCTCCTGCGCGGAAATCCCGAGGCGGCGGCGGGACACGCGCTGGCCGGACTGAAACGCGCCACGGTTC
The DNA here is from genome assembly GCA_964514435.1 of uncultured Verrucomicrobiota bacterium. Taxonomy (GTDB): domain Bacteria; phylum Verrucomicrobiota; class Verrucomicrobiia; order Palsa-1439; family Palsa-1439; genus CAZEQV01. The sequence continues at coordinate 3,833 of CAZEQV010000322.1, read as the reverse complement.
CCTGCCCCGATCTGCTTCACAACCTGATGCTGGCGTGGCACGACCTCGGCAAAACCGAGCTGGCAGAACTATGCCGGAAAAAACTGCCGCAGCAGGATCAGCGTGTTGACCGCCAACGCCACTAAACCGAAACCAACACCCAAGGCTGCCGGAGCCCCTCGCGGCTGAAATGCCGTCACACCGTACGCGACCGGCATGATCAGCGCCATCACGTAACGGAAATCCATCGAAGAGCTTACCGGCGCGGAGAACACGTAGAAAATCTGCCCGGCCACCAAGACAAGCGCCACCGCCAGCCACGGCCAGCCGTCGCGTTTGCTTTGAACGATTCCCGCCACCGCGCCAGCGGCCAACAATATCACCATCACCACACACATGCGGGCCAACCACACCGGCATGGATGCGAAACTGAACTCTCCCCACACGGCACTGCGTAGGAAATAATGGGCGAACGTATCGCGTTCCGCGCCGGGAAGCCACGGTTGAATGTACGGCTCGCTCACCAACGCGACCGGATTGAACCGCCACCAAATCGGCCGGTCATCGGTCAGCCGCAACGACGGCGCCAATCCGCTGAGATTGCCGGCTCCCCACGAACGATGGCCCGCCATGTAAAACCAGCCGGCTACCACCAAGACGATGGCCGCCCCCCTCGCGCCGAGTTTGAGTTTCTCTCGCCACGCCAGCGAGCCATGAAACGCCAAAGCCAGAAGGAATACAGGGACCAGCAGCAAGGTGTTGGCTTTCGTCAACAACGCCAGCGCCACGGCGCCCACAGCGAGAAACCAATCCTTCATCCGTCCGTGTTTCCACCACAGCAACAGCGAACCGGCGGCGGCGACCTGCAGGAACACAGCCAGACAGTCGTTGTTGATCCGCGCAGCCATGAATAGCAGGGCCGGCAAGGTTGCCAGGATCAAACTGGCCGCCCACACAGGCCGGTCGGGTTTAAACAAGCGGCACAGATACCCGATCACCAGCGCCCACGATCCCACCGACAACATCAACGCCACCGCCTGATACACACGCGGATTGAACACATCACCGGCCAAGTGACCGGCCACCGCGCACAAAACGTAGTACAACGGCGGCTGGTGCGACTGAAAACTCATCGCGGGATCCGGCAACTTTCCGTTGCCGGCCCAATACACGATCAAATCGAGATGCTCGGCGGCATCGTGAGCGAGGAAGTCGTACGGAGTCGCCCCCCAGTATGCGAATCTCAACACCGCGCCCAGAACAAACACCGCGATGATGCCCCAACCAACGGCGCGGCGACGCCACATGACCACGATACCGGTCACCATCAGCAGCAACAGCCCGCCCATGATGACCGCTTCCCGGCGACTGGCCGAACGGCCGGTGGGGTTCTTGAGCGAATCGTACGGCAGGTTGAACCGAACACCGGCGCGCTGACGTTGCCGGAGCTTTTCCGTTTCCACGCGTTGAAGGTCGGCCCGCACGCTGTCGCGAGCGTCCGCGTAGGTTCGGGGTTGCGCCGGCTGCGCGACCAACACCTTGAGCACACCATACACACCGCTGCCCAACTCAAACACGGGGCTGATCTGTCCGGGCGGCGTCCGAAACACCATGTCGGCCAGGCGCGGCGGTGCCGTGTCCCTGCGGAGTTGCAGCGTTCTTGCCTCGATGACTTCGCCGTTCATCCAACGCTGCCGGGCTGTCTCGGCTTGCATGCGGTGCGCGGCGCGTTGCCGGACATCGGGTTGTTTGGTTTCGAGTCCGGCTGTGAACAGTTGAGTCTCAGCGCGAGCCGGCAAGCTCCATCGGCCCGGATGGCGATCGTAATGGCGACGAAGTTGAGCCTCGGTCGGCGTAAAGGAAACCGGCGGGAGCGCCGCATCCACCATTTGCAGCAGGATCTGACCGGCATACATATGGGCTTGATCGGGACGCAACAAATCCCAACGCTCGCCGCGCGCTTCCACCGCTTGCCGGGTCTGTTCGAGCAGCGCCTGCCGGGTGATACGACCGTTTGGCCAAACAGCGACGGTGTCGCTGTCCGGCACGCAGCCGGCCATCGTTGCGGCCAGCAGCATCAAGATCAACCCGCGCATAAAGGTCAGCGGGCCGATTCCTATTTTCTAGCCCGGGCGATGCGTTCGACTTGTTCGAGATACCGGGCCACTTCGTCTTGCGGACGAAGCTCTTGGGCGCGGCGCAACAAAGGAACGGCCTCCTGATACTTGGCCATGCTGACGAGATGTTGCGCGTGACGCAGCTTGGCGGGCGCTTCAAATGCTTCGATGTTGGCGGCGCGTTCGTAGTAGAAGATGGCGCGGTCAGGCTCGCCGGACCGTCCATAATGTTGCCCCAACAACATCAGCGCTTCGCCGTCGAGCGGATCCACGGCGACGATCTCCTCCAGCACCCGCGCCATTTCCCCACCGGCCCCGTCCGCCACGGCCAGACGGGCTTCGAGTTTCAAGAGTTTGCGCTGGGCGTTCGCGTCCATCTCGACGCCGGCGGTGTTCTTGATGCGGGTAATCAGGGATTTGGCCTGGGGCAACGCGCCGCGCGCGGCCAACACTTCCGCGGCCTGCATGGCGCGGGACACTCCCTTGCCGGGATCAAGCGCAAGGGCGCGGGCGTAGGTGTCAGCGGCGAGATCAAGGAGTTGTTCGTTGACGTAAATGTCGCCCAACGTGTTGAGGCTGGCGGCTGTGGCCTTGCCCATGCGGTTGACGAACTCGAAGTTTTCAGCAGCCTTGGCGGTGTCCTTCATTCCGATGAACGCGTTGGCCTGCAGCAACCACAGGTCCGAGCGGTCGGGATACCGGGCGATAAGCGCGTCGCACAACGCGGAGGCATCGGCGTACCGGCGTTGCCGGAACAGGCTGCGGGCCAGACCGAGTTTCCAGTCCAACGTGTCCGGCATCAACAACGCCGCCATCCGGTAGGCTGATTCAGCGGCGATGTGATCATCCACGCCCGCATAGGCGGCACCCATCAGCCCGTAGGTGTAGCCGTCGCCGCCGCCCAGCTCGATCATGCGGGTGAACGCTTTGACAGCCTCCGCGTACCGGCCAGCGCGCACGTGGATGACGCCCAGATTCTTGAAGGCGCGGCGGAAGCTGGGAAACTTTTTGATCGCGTTGTGATAGTGCTCGACGGCGTGATCCACGTCGTCTTCCTGGAAACAGATGTTGCCCAGCGTGAAATCAATGACCGCGCTGGCATCCGGTTGTTTGAGCATTTTCTCCAGTTGCTGGGCGGCGGCCTTGCGGTCGGTGCCCAGCAAGGGGATGAGTTTTTCCATCTGATCGCGTTCCGCGGCGGTGACACGGGGTTCCACGTCAGCCAACGTGCCGTACGTGCCGAGGAACTGGTTGCGGAAGACCGGATCCGTCCACACGCTCGATTCAAAGCCGCGAACGTCGCCCATCCCCAGCAAGGCGGAAATCAGTAGGAAAAGTGCTGGCCTGTTCTTCATGTCAACTCGCGGAGAATGTGATGGGCACCTTCATCTTGAAGGGGACCGGCTGCCCGTTCTTCATACCGGGTTCAAACCGCCATTGCCGGACAGCCTCCACGGCGGGGCGTTCAAACGCGGAGTCAGTGGATTTTTCCACGGAGGCGCTCAAGACGCGCCCGGACCGGTCCACGATGAACAGGACATAGACCGTGCCCTCGCGGTTTTTCCGGCGCAGCTCGGCCGGATAGGTCGGTGGCGTTTGAAAGATGGGACGCGGTTTTTGGTCGAGATCACCGATGGCAAAGAACTGGTCCAGTTGATCGCCACAAGAGGCTTCCGTGACGAGTATGACGCCAAAATCTACAAAGAGAACGTCGCCAAATCACCGATTGAGCGCCAG
>CAZEQV010000321.1:0-4291 GCA_964514435.1 uncultured Verrucomicrobiota bacterium | reverse complement strand
TTGGAACCTTTGCCCGGCGGATATCCAGCAACTCGTCCGCAAAGCGGGCGGATCGCTCGGTGCGCCGTACTCGTCGGAACCGATCAACCTGACGACGTTCGACGCTGACCCGCAAAAGATGCCGGTCATCATGTTCAGCGGGGCGCGCTCCATTCGACTCGATCCGAAACATCTGGAAACATTGCGGACGTATGTGCTGCGCGGCGGCACCATCCTCGCCGACAACGTGGCCGGCTCTCCCTATTTCTACGCGTCGTTCAAGAAGATGATGGAGGAGACTTTTCCGGAATCCTCGTTTCGAATCTTGCCGGCCGACCATCCGATCTATCATATCGTCAACAAGATTGACCGTGTCCGGTACGGGCGAAACAACGACTCCGACCGGCCCCATCTCGAAGCGATCTACATCGGCTGCCGCACGGGCGTGTTGCTCTCCAAGTACGGCATGGGCACCGGCTGGGACGACCATGATGTGCCGATGATCCAGAAGGCGGTGTATTACGACGTGCCGTCGGCCAACGCCCTTGGTGTGAACATCGTGGCCTACATCCTCGGCTACGCCAACGTGGGCCGGGAAGAATCCAAGCCGGAGATGTTTGGTGCGCTCGACGAGAAACGTCCCACCGACGAATTCGTGTTCGCGCAGATCAAGCACGAAGGCCACTGGAACGTTCATCCCGGATCGGCGGCGGCATTGCTGCGGAGGCTGCGCGCCAACACAGCGGCGCGCGTCAGTTTGAAGCGGATGGCGGTCACGCCGGGCAAGGATGATCTTTCTTCGTTCACATTCCTGTACCTGACCGGCCTGGACAACTTTCAGTTCGACGGCCCGGCGGCGACCGCGTTGCGCAATTTCCTCAACGGATCCGGCACCTTGCTCATCAACAATGGTCTTGGATTGAAAACATTTGATGTCGCCGTGCGCCGCGAGCTGAAGAAAATCTTGCCGGAAGCGCAACTGGAAGTGTTGTCGCCGACGCATCCCATCTTCAGTTCGGTGTTCCGGGTGAACGAGGCGCAGTACACGCCGGCCGTCTGGCACGCGCAGAAAGACCTGCGCAAACCCTACCTCGAAGGCATCACCATCAACGGTGATTTGCGGGTGATTTACAGCCCGTTTGACATCGAAGCCGGCTGGAGCGGTTGCGATCATCCATTGGCGCGGGCGTTCGAAAGCGAGACGGCCAACGAACTAGGGATCAACATCGTGATGTATTCCATCACGCACTAACTGCCAACCACGGAACCGAATCCACATGGCCACACTGCACTACGTTTGGGACAATCAAGAATACACAGTCCAACTCGACGGACCCACCACGATCGGACGCGCGGAAGACAATTCCATGTTCATACCGGCTGACTCATTGTCGCGGCATCACGCCATCGTCACGTCCAGTCGCGACGCCTACTACGTGCTCGACCGGGGCAGTTCCAACGGCATCTCCTATCAAGGCAAGACACTGCAATCGCTGGAACTCAAAGACGGCTGCCAATTCAAGCTCGGCGAGGTCGTGTTCACGTTCACCGATGACAAACGCGCGCCCGCGCCGGTAGCGTCGGTCCCGTCCTCCGCGCCGACCACACCGGCGGTGTCGGCAGACAAACTGGTTGTGCTTCGCGGCGCCGCAAAGGGAGCGGAATTCTCCGTGTTCGGCGGCAAGGTGTTGATCGGTTCCGATGAGGATTGCCCGGTGCGTTTGCGCGACGAAGGTGTGCTGGGAAAACACGCCATTTTGGAGCAAGACGGCCACGCCGTGTGGCGGTTGCGTTCGATTGACACCGCGCGCCCTATCGAATCCGACGGCAAACTGGTCACCGAACTGCGGATTGAACACGGGATCACATTCAACATCGGCGCCGCGCAACTGCGGTTTGTCACACCCCGCACCGCCATCGAATCCAGTCCGATGGCCGGCACGACGTTCACCGACCAGGCGCAGGCGGTGGCGGAGTTGAACAAGGCGCGGGAAGCGTTGTTGGCGCAGGTCGGCAGCATCATCGTCGGCCAACACAAGGCACTGGACCAAATCCTCGTGGCCTTGTTCGCGCGCGGGCATTGCTTGCTCATCGGCGTTCCCGGCCTGGCCAAGACGTTGATGGTGCGGGCGCTGGCCGGTGCGCTCGATCTGGACTTCAAACGCATCCAGTTTACGCCCGATCTGATGCCGTCGGACATTACCGGCACCGATATCCTGGAGGAAGACCCGATTACACGTGCCCGCAACTTCCGGTTTAGCCGGGGACCGTTGTTCACAAACATGCTGTTGGCCGACGAGATCAACCGCACACCGCCGAAGACGCAAGCGGCGTTGCTGGAAGCGATGCAGGAACGGCGCGTGACGGCGGCGGGGTTGGCCTATGATTTGCCGCAGCCGTTCATGGTGCTGGCCACGCAGAACCCCATCGAACAGGAGGGAACGTATCCGCTTCCCGAAGCGCAACTCGACCGGTTCATGTTCTGCGTGAACATCAATTATCCCAGCGCCGAGGAGGAACAGCGGGTGTTGCTGGAAACCACCCGGGACTTCAGTTGGGAAGTCAGCCGGGTGCTGCACGCCGACGACATCATGAAGTTCCAGCATTTGGTGCGGCAAGTGCCGGTCAGCGAACACGTGGCGTTGTATGCAACGAACATCATCCGCGCGACCCGACCGGGCGAACCGGGCGCGCCGGACTACATCTCGCGCTGGGTGCGCTGGGGCGCCGGCACGCGGGCCGGTCAGTGTCTGTTGTTGGCCGCCAAGGCGCATGTGTTGTTGAGCGGACGGTTCAGCGTGTCGTGCGCCGACGTGCGGGAGTATGCCTTGCCGGTGTTGCGCCACCGGATGTTCTGCAACTTCGCCGCCGCCAGCGAAGGCGTCACCACCGACGACATCGTCAAACGCATCCTCGATCATGCCAAAGAGCCAACGTATTAGCGCCCTGGCCGAATGCGGGTGGGGCCGACGCCGGCACATTTCCGTAACATTCGCGGTCTGGCGCAATCGCACCGGCTCTGCTAGGTAAACCGACCATGAAGGTCGCTTTGCATGGCGTAACGAAGAAGTTCGAGGCCAATGTCGTTGTGGATCGCGTGACGTTGGAGGTCGCTGATGGCGAAATGTTTTTTCTGCTCGGTCCCAGCGGTTGTGGAAAGACGACCTTGTTGCGCTGTGTGGCCGGCTTCTACATACCGGACGAAGGAACGATCCGGATTGGCGATGTGGACGCCACGCGGCTGCCGCCGCACCAACGCGACACCGCGATGGTGTTTCAAAGCTATGCGCTTTGGCCGCACATGACTGTGCGCGAGAATGTCGCCTTCGGACTCGATTTGCGGCGCGTTCCGAAAGAGGAACTCAATCGCCGCGTGGATGAAGCGTTGGCCATGGTGAAAATGACCGATCGCGCCGCCTACCGGCCCACGCAGCTGTCTGGCGGCCAGCAACAGCGCGTCGCACTGGCGCGGGCGTTGGTGGTTCGCCCCAAGTGTTTGCTGCTGGATGAGCCGTTGTCCAATCTCGACGCCAAGCTTCGTTTGGAAATGCGGACGGAAATACGGCGCATCTGCAAGGAGGCGGGCCTGACCGCCATTTACGTGACGCATGATCAGAAAGAAGCCCTGTCCATAGCCGATCGGATCGCGATTTTTCATGCCGGCAAGATGCAGCAATTCGGGCCGCCGCGTGAAGTGTACGAACGCCCTGTCAGCCGGTTCGTGGCCGGGTTCATTGGCGAAACCAACCTCATGGAGGGAGTCGTCGAGAGTCACGATACCGGACGGATCAGCGTCCGCACCGAGCACGGCTTGATCGTCAGCACGGTCCCGCCCAGCAATCCGGTAAGGGCAGGGGACCGGGTCACGTTGTCTTTGCGACCAGAAGTCATTCACTTGGGCAACCCACCCAAGGACACTGTCAATTCGTTTGCCGGAGTGGTGCACGACTCCATTTATCTTGGCGAGATGGCGCAACATGTCGTCAATCTCGGACACGTTGAATTGAAGGTGTTCGACCTTCATCCGAAGATTGTGGCGCGCGATGATCACCGTGAACAGGTGGCGGTTTGGTTTCGACCGGACAATGTGATTGTCCTGACCCGGTAGGCTGGCGCATGTGGAGGAATGTGACAGTTCTTTCGGTGGCAGCCCTTGTGGTGGCGTTGCCGTTTCTGCTCCGGCAGGGCGAGGAGAACAGCCACTGGCGCAGCGGCCATCCGGTGTTGACGATTGTGTCCCCGCACAATGAAGCCATCCGCTACGAGTTTGCCCGCGCGTGGGCCGCGTTCCATGCGGAAGCCGATCCCGCCG
>CAZEQV010000320.1:0-4321 GCA_964514435.1 uncultured Verrucomicrobiota bacterium | reverse complement strand
ACTTCCATTCAGTTATTTTGGACAGGTCTGATGGAGACTGTAACCTGCCGGCAGCCGAAATGTTGCCGGCTTTTTAATGTTCTATCTTCCCGGCGCCCTTTTGTTAGCATCCGCGCCCATGACTGACCGCCAAAAAGGCGTGATCGCGCTGACAATCGTTCTGGGAGCATGGAGCCTTTCCAATCCCTTTGTGAAGTATCTCATCAACGAAGGCTACGATCCGCACACGCAGAATTTCTACCGTTACGCCACCGGCACGCTGGCCGTATGGCCGTTCTTGATTCACCGCGCCCGGCAGCGCGGCGTCAGGCTCAACGGACACACCTGGCTGCGGCTGTTCGGCGCGACCCTGCCCAACTTGTCGCATCAAGTTTTCTGGGTCATGGCCCTGCTGTGGGTGTACCCGGCTCTGGCGTCGTTTCTCAACAAATCCAGCGTGCTGTTCGCCGCCATCATGGCCTACGCGTTCTTCCCGGAGGAACGATGGCTCCTGCGATCCGGGCGGTATCTGTGGGGGTTGGGGTTGACGGTGGCCGGTACGATTGGCCTGGCGTTGCTGCGACCCGACCTCGACAAGATGGATGTGAACCTCGGCGTGCTCTTTGTGCTCATTGCCGCTGCCTCGTGGGCGGTGTACAGCGTCAGCGTCAAACGCGTGGCCGCCGAGATTGGCTCCACCGTCTCCTTCGGAATTGTCGGACTGTTCACCACCATCGTGCTGTTCTTCCTCGCTTGGAAATGGGGGAACCTCGGTCATTGGTGGAAGGTTCCGTGGCACGTCAACGCCATCATGTTGTTCTCGGGCGTGCTGTGCATCGGCATCGCCCATTCTCTGTACTATTTCACCCTGCGGACCATTGGCGTGTCCATCTGTTCCACCATGCTTCTCACAACGCCGTTCTTCACCATGTTCATTTCGCAATGGCTGTTCCACGAGAAACTGACCGGCCTGCAAATCTTGTCCGGTGCCGTGCTCCTGGGGGGAGGCGCGCTGACCATGCTCGCCAAGGAACCGTCCCTCACCATCGCCCGCGCGGCCGAATCGGCCGACGCCTAGCGCACCGGCACGATCAAACTCCAGTCCTCCACCGGCTGGGATTGTCCGCACTCCAGACAAATGGGCGGCGGCGCCGTGGCGGAACAATGCGGACACGTCCCCCGCCCCTCAAACACATCGAACGGTTGCCGGCACTCGTGGCAGAGCCAATACAGCCCCTGCAACGGCGGCGCCTTGCAGGAAGGACAAGCAAAACCGCTATGCTTGGGAGCGCGCCCCAACAGCGACATGGCGCGCGACTGTTTGAAGCCATTCCAACAGTTCATGAGAATGAATCCGGCCACCAATCCCGTCCAGATTGACCGCATCCAAACAGCCAACGCGACCAGACCGGCCGCCCCCACCAATCCCACAATGGACGCAATCATCAGGCTCCGGTTGCGCCCGACCACAAACCACAACAACGACCGCAAAATCTGTCCGCCATCGAGCGGGAAAACCGGCAGCATGTTAAAAATCAGCAGAACCATGTTGATGAGGAACACGGATCGCAGCAGGTTGTGGGCATCCGGCAAGGCATCCGTCCATCCCCAGGCGGTGCTCAACTTCAGGCAACCGAACAGCACCGGAACCAGCACCACATTCACCAGCGGCCCGGCGGCGATGCTCCACAGTTGCGCACCGGGACGCGGCGGCGGGCTTACGTAGGCCACCCCGCCCAACGGCCACAACACGATCTGTTCCGCTCGACCGCCCACCGACCGGCACGCCAGCGAATGTCCGAACTCGTGGATCATCACGATCAAGAACAGGGATAGATATTCGAAAACATTCCACACCCGCGACGTGTACACGTCGGTGCGCTGGGTGAATTCAATCATGGCCACGATGAACCAGGACCAATGGAGAAACACGGTGATGCCGGCCAGTCGAAACAGTTTGATGGAACCTGAGGCGTGGGGCGTCATGAAATCATTCGGCGAGAAGTTGGGCACCGGCCACGGGCCGATTCATACGATCGCTTCCAACGACCCGGCTTGGGCGAGTTCGTCTTCCATTTCGACGATCTGTTTGATGTTGTCGAGGAACCACGGATCAATGCGGGTGAGCTGGTGGATTTCTTCGAGCGTGAATCCAGCCCGGTACGCATGGCGGATGTAGAAGATGCGTTCGGCGCAGGGCGTGATGAGTTTGCGTTCGATCAGCTCCCGATCCAGGATTTCACGGCCACCCCCCCATTTGCCGCCACCGAGACCGTGCGCGCCAATTTCCAGTCCGCGCAACGCCTTCTGCAGCGATTCCTTGAACGTGCGCCCGATGGCCATCACCTCGCCAACGCTTTTCATTTGGGTCGTCAACGTCGGGTCGGCTTGCGGGAATTTCTCGAAGGCGAACCGCGGAATCTTTGTCACCACGTAGTCAATCGTCGGCTCGAAGCTGGCCGGTGTTTCCTTGGTGATGTCGTTGGGGATCTCGTCGAGCGTATAGCCGACCGCCAATTTGGCGGCGATCTTGGCGATGGGGAACCCGGTGGCCTTCGAGGCCAGCGCGCTGGAACGGCTCACGCGCGGATTCATCTCGATCACCACCATCCGGCCGTTCTCAGGATTAACGCCAAACTGGATGTTGCTGCCGCCGGTTTCGACACCGATCTCGCGGATGCAGGCGAAACTGGCGTCGCGCATGATCTGCCATTCCTTGTCGGTCAACGTCTGGATCGGCGCGACGGTGATCGAATCGCCGGTATGCACGCCCATCGGGTCAAGATTCTCGATTGAGCAAACAATCACGCAATTGTCGGCCCTGTCGCGCATCACTTCCGTCTCGTATTCTTTCCAGCCGATGAGTGATTCCTCGATGAGAATCTCGGTGACCGGCGAGGCTTCCAGACCCTTTTCAGCCATCGCGTCAAACTCCTCGCGATTGTAGGCGATGCCGCCGCCGGTGCCTCCGAGTGTGTAGGCGGGACGGATGATGACCGGGAACCGTCCGATGGACCGGGCGATTTCACGGGCTTCCTCCAAGGTGTGCGCCACGCCGCTGACCGGCAGGTCCAGTCCGATCTTCTGCATGGCTTGCTTGAACTTGAGGCGATCCTCACCCTTCTCAATCGCCTCCGCATTCGCGCCGATCATCTCCACGCCATGCTCCGGCAACACACCGCTGCGCCACAATGCCATCGCGGTGTTCAATCCCGTCTGTCCGCCCAGCGTCGGCAACAGCGCATCCGGTTTCTCGCGCTCGATGATCTTCTCCACCGCTTCCGGTGTGATCGGCTCGATGTAGGTGCCGTCGGAAAATTCCGGGTCGGTCATGATCGTGGCGGGATTGGAGTTCACCAGCACGACCTTGTAACCCTCTTCCCGCAACGCTTTGCAGGCTTGCGTGCCGGAATAGTCAAACTCGCAGGCTTGGCCGATCACAATGGGACCGGAACCGATGATGAGAATCTTCTGGATGTCAGTTCGCTTGGGCATGTCGGGGGTGAACTTGTAGCCGTGAACGCGCCCGATGGCACGTATTTTTTTCGACTTCCGCCTTCAACCGTCACCGTCGCTGCCCTATAGTGCCGGCATGCCTGTTCAAAACCGCATCATCAAAGTCCAGAAACGCAACCGCGCCCTGGTGACCTTCGACGAACAACGCATCTTTCTGGCCATCATGCGCGCCGCCGAATCCATCGGCGGGCTTCAGCAAGATTACCTGCCGGGCATCAATGACAAGCTCTTTGACGCTTACGCCTTCGACGAAAAGGTGGCCGAGTTTCTCACCGACTCCGTCATCATCTGTTTGAACTCCGATCCGCATCATCTCATCGCCAACTTCCCGCCCACCATTGAGGTCATTCAAGACAAAGTCCTCCACGTCCTTCGCAGTTACGGATTCCAAAACACCGCCGACGCCTATGAATGCTATCGCTGGGGGCGGCACTGGCTCCGGGAAGGTTCCATCAACGAAACGCAGTTCGTCGGCAATGGATTTCCCCGCAAACGCATGGAGAAAACCTTGGAATGGAACCGGGCGCACGGGTGCGACACCGTGGCCGGCTTGAACGAAGTGGTCCGTTCCGGCCGCCTCAAATCCGTCGTGGACGAATCCCTCGCCGTCTATGAAGCGTCCCTCGACGAAGCCGCCCGGCGTGTGCTGGCGCGTCTCGATGCCGGTGACCCGCTGCGGATGTTGTGGGTCAGCGGACCGAGTTCTTCCGGCAAGACCACGACCACCGTGAAGCTCACCGAACGCCTGCAAAGGCACGGCTTGCGTTTCCAGATGTTGAACCTCGACGACTATTTCTGGGCGTTGATTGAACATCCGACCGATTGG
>CAZEQV010000319.1:1257-4322 GCA_964514435.1 uncultured Verrucomicrobiota bacterium | reverse complement strand
GTTGGTCAAAGCGGCGACGATGCGGCTGTCGGCGTTGGTGCGGTAGAGGATTTGTTTGATGGCCAGCACATCGGGGTCGGCGGCGGCCTGTTCGACGAATCGGACAACCGGTTCAAAACTGTCGTAGGGATGAAACAGCAGCAAATCTTTCCGGCTGATCACCTCGAACATGGAAGCATCCGGCGCGATATCCGGCGAGGCTTGCGGCACAAAGGGCTTGTCTTTCAGTGATTCAAATCCGCGAAGTTTCAGGAAGGCCCGGTACGCGGAAAGGTCAACGGGCCCGGGGATCTGGTAGGTGTGTTCATCGGCAATGTGCAGTGACGATTGAAGGAATGACAGGCTGGTTTTGGAGATTCGTTCCTCGGTTTCCAGGCGGACGCAGGCGCCGCTCTTGCGGGCATCGAGCACCTCGCGCATTTGGGAGAGCAGGTCGCTGGCTTTGTCCTCGCGGATGGCCAGGTCGGCGTTGCGGGTGATGCGGAACGGAACGCACTCGGCCACGGTTTCACCGGGGAAAAGTTCGGCAACGAAATGTTGCACCACATCTTCCAGCAAGACGTACTGGTAAATGTTGGTGTCGGTCAGGGGGATGAATCGGGCGTAACTGCGGGGCAACCGGATCAGGGCGAAGCGGTTTTTGCGCGGCGCATCCTCCGTGGGCTTGAGCCGCGCCAGCAACACCAGACTCAAGCCCGGCAACCAACGGAACGAGCTGCTGGCTTCGACGGCGACGGGCGAGAGCACCGGCTGCAGGTCGCGTCGGAACAGGCGCTCGACCTGTTCCTGTTGTTTGGAGGTGAGTTCATCCATCGTCGTCGGCGCGATACCGGCTTTGGCCAAAGCAGGCTTGAGCTCCTCGTGGTAACAACCGTACTGGTCGGCGACCAGTTGCCGGGTTCGTTCCGAGATGTCGGCGAGTTGCGCGTTGACCGTTCGTCCATCGGCGCTGCGAACGTCTTTGCCTTCGTCTTGAAGCTGGCGGAGGCCGCCCACGCGCACCATGAAAAACTCATCAAGATTGGAGCTGCAGATGGCGAGGAACTTGAGCCTTTCCAACAAAGGCACGGTTGGATCGCGGGCTTCCTCAAGGACGCGGGCGTTGAACTCCAGCCAGCTCAGTTCGCGGTTCAGGAGTTTTTGGTGATCAGCCACGCTCGAAGACCTCCTGTTCGCCGGTCACGCCGCGCAGGACCACTCCCATTCCGAAGATTTGCTGGAAGAGGTTGGCTTTTTCTTTCAAGGCCACTGTTTCCAGCATCAAGTCGGCTGGTTCGTCCACGGTGATGACAAAGTTGTCGGCTTCGCGGCTGAAACGGATTTTTTCCAGCGGTTGTTGGCGGCGGCGATCCAGGGCATCGGCAATGCGCAAGATGGCGGAGAGTTTCAGGACGATGAGACGGTCTTCCCGGCTCAGGCTGGTATATTCCTCGTGGTACGTTTGCGGCATGGCGCGGCGATGGTACCGGGTCACCAATCCAATCAATGTGAGGTCGTGTTTGGAGAGTCCGAACAAATCGCTGTTCATCACGATATACATGGAATGTTTGTGATGACTGCGGTCGTTGACAAAGCGTCCCACCTCATGGAGCAGGGCGGCAATCTGGAGCAGGAGCGCGTAGCGTTGATCCAGCGCGTGTTCGCGGTGCAATTCACGGAACAGGCGGAGGCTCAGGTCGGACACCCGTTCCGCGTGGGATTCATCCACCCAATAGCGGGCGCCCATCAACTTCGCGGCGTGAACGGCTTGCTCCACGAACTCGGACGTCCACGCGCCGCCTAGCGCCATTTCCTTGAGCAGGCCGTCGCGCAACGTCGCGCGGGTGACGATGAATTCCTCCACGTTCATGGCGCGGGCCAAGTGTTCATAGGCCAGCAGGGCGGGGCCGATGGTCTCGGCTTCCTGTTGGGCGATGTGATGGCGGCGGACCAGTTCGTCCACCGATGCCGCAATGAGCGGGGCCGCAGCCTTGGCAAAACTATCGAGCGACATCCGGTGGAAGCCCTGTTTCTCCCAGTTTGGCTCCACGCAGGAAGCCACGTACCGGGCGTCACCCGAGATGGCCACGAGATAAGGCGTTTGCTTGACCGGTGAGTTTCGCTGCAACTGGTCAACCGACCGGCGGATCTGCTGGTCGAGAACGGCGCGCATCCGGCCGGCGGGCGTGCGGTATTGTTCCAGCGTTTCCCGTAACCGCAGGGACCCGAGCCGGTAGGTTCCCGAATAGGTGACGCGACCTTCCCGGACAAATATCAGGTCCGTGCTACCGCCGCCGACCTCGCCGATGACCGTGTCGGCGCCGTGGAGGGCGGGAAGTTTTTCCAGAAGGTCCTGGACGGCGATGTACGTGAGCCGGTTTTCGACCGGGCCCTCGATGGCTTCGACGTTGATTTGCGTGGCCATGAACAAGCGGTCGAGAAACGCGTCGCGGTTCTGTGCTTCCCGAACAGCGCTGGTGGCCACCGCGCGAACTTGGCCGGGCTGGGCGATGTCGTATTCCTTCAACACGCGCCGGTACGTTTGAAGGATGGCGACACATTCTTCCATTGTGGACGGTTTGATGAAACCTTCCGTGAATGTGTCCTTGCCGAGTCGCACCGCTTGCTGCAGTTCGGCCAGCGAATGTGTGGAACCGTCCGCGCGCAGCTCCGCGATGCGCAGGCGCATGGCGGTGGCGCCAATATCAATGACCGCCACCGTGCGGGCCGGCAAGGTGGCCGGTGAGGTTTCATGGTGTGGCGCGTCATTCATGGGCGGGGGCGAGGCTATCGTTTGCCCCTGATGAAATCAAGGCGTGTAACCGAATCGTAACATGCCCGAGTCTGCCACGATGGGTATAGAAAGAGCCAAGGCGCGGCGGCTGTGATATCAGCTTCCGCGCCTCGATCAGGCTCTTCACGTGCCGGGTCGAACTGAATCGCCTCTGTGCACAATAGGCTTTTTAGCATCGGCTATGCCGGCAGGATTATGCTCGGTGTTTCCTCCAGATTTGCGAGCCGGCATCGCGGAAGGCGAACAGTTTTGTCCACGCCGCGCGCAAGTTTGTCATTGATTGGCAGCTTGT
>CAZEQV010000319.1:0-1247 GCA_964514435.1 uncultured Verrucomicrobiota bacterium | reverse complement strand
GTCGCGCCACAAACTTCCGGTCTGTGAGTAAATCCGACCCGTCAGCCACATCTGCCAAACTTGCCGAGTCCAGCGTCCCCACCGGATCCGTGGTGAAACGGTTGTTTGCCCTGAGTTGGCGGTACCGGGGCGGTTGCATCAAGGTGTTGCTGCTGCAACTCGCGTTGTTGACGATCGGTCTGGGTGGACTGAGCCTGACCGGGTTGGGCATTGATTACATCCGCGGCCAGGTTCAACCGACGGCCAAACCGCCCGTGTGGCCCTTCGGGTTGGTTCCACCGCAAGAATGGAAACCGATGATGGTGTTGGCGGCGGTAGCCGGTGCGATTCTGTTGCTGGCGGCGTTGCGGGCGGGGTTGAACGCCTTGTACACGTTGTCGGTCGCCACGCTGATCGAGCGCGAGATCATCGCCAATCTCCGGGCGAGTGTGTACGACAAACTGCAACGGCTCAGTTTTCGGTTTTTCGACGCCAACGCCAGCGGCTCGATCATCAACCGCGTGACCAGTGATTCGCGAGCGGTGACGACCTTCATCCAGGGCGTGGTGTTGCAGGGCGTGATCATGATCCTGTCGTTGACGGTGTATGTGGCGTATATGCTGCGGATTCACCCGATGCTGACGCTAGCGTGTTTGGCGACGACGCCGCTGTTGTGGGTGATGACGGTGTGGTTCTCCCGCGCGACCAAGCCGCTGTATATGCGCAACCGGCAATTGATGGACGACCTGGTGTTGTTTCTCTCCGAATACATACAGGGCATTCAGACCATCAAAGGTTTTGCGCGCGAGCCGGAGCAGATGGAAAAGTTCCGGGCCGCCAACCGCATCGTGAAGGATCAGCAGCAGGCGATCTTCTGGCGGGTCAGTCTGTTCACTCCCGCGATCGGGATGCTCTCGCAGATCAATCTCGTGGTGTTGTTGATTTTTGGCGGGTACCTGGTTATCCATGACCAACTGGCATTGGGGCAGGGGATGGTGGTGTTTGTGGGATTGGTGCAACAGTTCTCCGGTCAGGTCTCCAACATTTCCAACATCGCCAACAGCGTCCAACAGAGCCTCACCGGGGCACGGCGTGTTTTTGAAGTTCTCGATGCGCCCGTGGAAATCCAATCGCCCGCCCATCCGGTGCCCTTGGGGCGCGCGACCGGTCACATCCAGTTCGAGCACGTTGGCTTTCACTATCAACCGCAGGATGTCGTGTTGCAGGACATCCACTTTGAGGTCAAACCCGGCCAATGCGTGGCGGTG
>CAZEQV010000318.1:0-4328 GCA_964514435.1 uncultured Verrucomicrobiota bacterium | reverse complement strand
CGCGCGCCGGAAGGTTATCCGTGGATGGCCAGCGAGTGGAACAACCAGTTCAAGCTCGAAGGGCCGATGACGATGGCCAGCTACGGCGCGTTGCACGGTTGGGATGCGATGTTCCAGTACCGGATGGATGGCTTTGATGGCGCGCGCATTCGTGGGAAAGTCGCGCCACCGCAAATCTATTTGCAATACCCGTTGGCCAGCTTCGCGTTTCGCAGCGGCGCGATCAAGGAGTCCGACGTGGTCTGGCGGCACGTGATTCCCGACGACCGGCTCTTCGATTGCACCCGGACGGAATCTCCGCACAGCAAGCCGCTGACCGGCATCCAGGCGATCCTCGGCAAATGCGTTTTGCGCTACGGCGCGGGCGAGCCGTTTCAGATTGATCCGGCCAGGTATGCACGCGACGGCGTGGTGGAATCGGCAACCGGCGAATTGATTTGGCGCGCGCAGCCGGGCGTGTTGCACATCAAAGCCGCCCGACTGCAAGGATTGGTCGGACAGGCCGACGGGAAACCGGTGGCTCTGGGCGCGGTGACATTGACGATCACCCCGGATCCGGTCAGCGTGGCGGTGGCAGCCGTGGACGGTCAGCCGCTGGCGTCGTCGAAACGGATGTTCCTGTCTGCGGTGGGCGAAAACAAGACAGCAGAAGAAATTGCCAATCCCAACCCGCAAAAGAAAGCCGGTCGCGGTGGCCAGCCGTTGTTGCTGAAGCCGGTGGTGGGCGATGTGACGTTTGCGCAGCCGGTCAAGGCCGTGTATGCGCTGGATTTGTCCGGCGCGCGCAAGGCGGAAGTGCCGCTCACCAACGGCGGCAAGACGTTCCACTTTGACAATCGTTATCGCACGACATGGTTCGAGGTGGTTCGGAAGGACGGACATGGGCAATAACCGAGCTTCATTGTTTCCTTTGACCGCTCGCGGGATGAGCTGCGGATTGCTCTATCTGGTGTTTGCAGGGTTCTGCGCGCAAGCTACCAGCGCGCCACAAGTCAGACCGCCGAACATTCTTTGGATCATTGCGGAGGATATCGGTTTGGATTTGGGATGTTACGGCGAACCGCTGGCGCGAACGCCGAACCTCGACCGGTTGGCGGCGGAAGGGCGAATTTACCGGCACGCCTACTCGACAGCACCGGTTTGTTCGGCCTCCCGCTCGGCCTTCATCACCGGGATGTGGCAGACGGCCATCGGCGCCCATCACCATCGCAGCCATCGCACCGATGGCTATCAACTGCCGAGTGGTGTGGAAACGATCATGGATCGCCTGCGCCGCGCGGGTTACTTCACGGCCAACATCCGAAGTTTCCCGCCCGGCACCCCGTTCCGGGGTGGCGGCAAGACCGACTGGAATTTTCAGGTCGCAGGGAAACCGTTCGATTCCGACCGCTGGAGCGATCTGAAGGCGCATCAACCGTTTTTTGCTCAGGTGAACTTTTTTGAGACCCACCGCGTTTATCAGAAGGCGAAAACGAATGCCACCGACCCGGCCAAAGTCCGGTTGCCGCCATATCTGCCGGACCATCCGGTGGCGCGCGAGGATTGGGCGCGGTATCTCGACAACGTGGCCGCGCTGGACGAGAAAACCGGAGCGGTGCTCAATCTGCTGGAGCGGGAAGGGCTCAGAGACAACACCGTCGTCTTCTGGTTCGGCGACAACGGGCGCGACGATTTTCGGGGCAAGTTCTACGCCTACGAGCAAGGTTGCGCAGTGCCGCTGATCGTCCGATGGCCGGGCCGGGTGCCGACGGGTTCCGTGAACGAGGAACTGGTGAGCTTGATAGATGTCACGGCGACGACCTTGTTTGCGGCGGGCTTGCCCATTCCACGGCGGATGCACGGACGGTTGTTGCTCGGCCCGGAGGCGCGACCGCGCGAGTTTCTTTTCACCGCGCGGGATCGGATTGATGAAACCCTCGACCGCGTGCGCACTGTCCGCGACGGGCGGTTCAAATACATCCGCAACTACGAACCGGACCGGCCCTATTACCAGACCTTCCGCTACATCGAGTTCGAAGAATACAATCCGCTCAACGCCCTGATGAAACGGCTTCATGCCGTCGGCAAGCTCACTCCCGAACAAGACCGCATGTTCGCAGAACGCCGTCCCCGCGAGGAGCTTTACGATCTCGACGCCGACCCGTTCGAGTTCCAGAACCTCGCTGCCGCTCCCGAACACAGCGCGATGCTGAAACGGCTGCGCGCCGCGCTGGATCGTTGGATCAAAGAGACGGGCGATCAGGGGGCGATCCCCGAAGATCCCGCGACGCGCACGGCCGAACTGCGAACTTATCAAGAAGCCGTCAAGAAATTGGAGCAACGATGGAAACAGTGATGAAGCGATTGATTCGGCTCTTGCTGGCGCTGGCGGCAACCGTGACTCCTATTGCAAATGGCGAACCGACAGCGCCGATGACGAAAGTGATTCGCTCCCACCGTCTCGATGGTCGGAACGCGACAGTTCCCGGAGTTGTCCACATGGTCACGGAGCTTGAATTCAGCGCAAATGCGCGGGGCGGCGATCCGTTTCTGGACACCGAGATTGATGCGCTGTTCACCGAACCGGCAGGCAGGGAAGTGCGCGTTCCGGCGTTCTGGTCCGGCGGGAATCGCTGGAAGGTGCGTTATGCGCCGCGGATTCCCGGACGACACGCCTTTCGGGTGGTCGTGAGCAAAGGCCCGGCGCAACTGGCCGGCGATCTCGCCGGAACCATTGATGCGGCGCCTTACTCCGGCGAGAACCCGCTTCTCAAGCGCGGCCCCGTTCACCTCAGCAAAAATCGCCGCTACTTCGCCCACGCCGATGGCACGCCTTTTTTCTGGCTGGCGGACTCGTGGTGGCACGCGATGTCTTCGCGGTTGACGATGGACGGGTTCAAAACGCTGGTGGCCGACCGCGTAGCGAAAGGGTTCAACGTGATCCAGTTCGCCGTCGCCAACCCGTGCGACATCGCGCCCTTCGACGACCGCGGCGGCAACGAGGCCGGTCACGCTTGGACGAAAGACTTCGGCGCCATCAATCCGGCATACTGGGACCTGACCGACCGGCGCGTGGAGTATCTCGTCGAGCAAGGTTTGCTGCCGAGCATCGTGGGCACGTGGGGCTATTATCTCCATTTCATGGGCGAGGAAAAAATGAAGCGACACTGGCGTTATGTCATCGCCCGCTATCGCGCGTTTCCCGTGGCTTGGATTCTGTGCGGCGAGTCGCGGTTGCCGTGGTATCCGCTGATCGGGAAAGGGACCGACGACGGCTACCGGCAAATGCTGGGCTGGACGGAACTGAGCCGGTTTGTGCGCGACCTGAACACCACCGGCCGGCTACTCGGCATCCATCCCGGACCGCCACTGTGGTTTCACAATGCTGCCTATCCCGCGCTGAGCGATTACTCCGCCATTGACGTTTACTATGGCATGGGCGGCCACGGCGGCGGCAATGAATACCGCCATGTGTTGCATTGCCTCAAAGACATGGCCGCGTGGCGCGCCGCCAATCCCGGAAAAATCTCCATCATTGGCGAACTCTGCTGGGAAGGAATGCACGGCGGAAGCGCCGGCCCCTTTATCCAACGCGTCCAGTTCTGGGGCGCGGTGCTGGGCGGCGCCCCCGGCCACTGCTACGGGACCGATTCGCTCTGGCAAATGAACTCGCGAGACAAACCCTTCGGGGAATCCGTGTCCGGTTTCACATGGGGCAATTGGCCGTGGGAAGAGGCGATGCACTGGCCCGGCTCGACCTACGTGAGCGTGGGCAAACGCATCTTGGAGCGCTTCGAATGGTGGCGGCTTGAGCCGCACCCGGAATGGCTCTCCGCCACGGAAGACAAAGACGGTTGCGGCTTGATCGCCGCAGCCGCCGGCATCCCCGACAGTGTGCGACTGTTCTATTTCGTGAGAACCACCAAACTCCAATTGCTCAAGCTCGAACCGCGCGCGAGATACATCGGGACGTTTATCAGTCCGCTGGACGGCAAGGAGTATTCGTTGCGCGAACCCATCGAAGCGGCTGCCGACGGCTCTTGCCCGGTGCCGCGAGGACCGATCAATCAGGACTGGGTGCTGGTGTTGCATCCCCACCGACCGAAGTCGGCAAACCCTTCAAACTCGTTAGCCCCGTGAAACCATGAAACACTTCCTTGCCCTCACACTCTGCCTTTTGCCAATCCTCCGAACTCTGTGCGCCAGCGAACCGTTGAAGCCCAACATCATCCTCATCAATTGCGACGATCTCGGCTATGGCGATCTCGGTTGCTACGGCGATGTGCGCGGCCAGCAGCCGGGATTCTCGCCGCAGAAGTATGCCGACAACGTCGCGCGGTATCTTGAAC
>CAZEQV010000317.1:0-4350 GCA_964514435.1 uncultured Verrucomicrobiota bacterium | reverse complement strand
GGCTCACAGTCGAAATTGACGCCGGGTGTTGATCGCTACCGGCATCGCCATTCACGCCACACCAACAGCAGAAACCTCATGTCCTCCACCAGATACCGGCGCCACATCCGTCGCGGTTCCTGACAAAGCCGGTACAACCACTCCAGACCGACCTTCTGCATCCAGACCGGCGCGCGGCTGACCTTGCCGGCCACCACATCGAAGCTGCCGCCCACGCCCATGACAAACGGAACCTTCAGTTCCGCCTTCCATTTGTTGAGAAAGATTTCCTTCTTCGGCGAACTCATCGCCACGAACAACATGTCCGGCTTCGTTTCCGCCACGCCCCTGACCACACCGGCTTCCTCCGAATCCGTCCAATAACCATTGCGCCACCCGGCCAGGTTGAGCTTCGGATGACGCGCACGCAACACTTCCGCCACCTTGTCCACAACCTCCTGTCGGGCGCCCAACAGATACGGACGAAATCCATTGGCGGCGCACCGCTCCATCAACCGTTGAAACAAATCCACGCCGGTCACTCGTTCCTTCAACGGCTTGCCCAACAACCGCGACGCCCACACCACCGGCTGGCCGTCGGCATTGATCAAATCGCATCCCAACACCGCCCTCCGCAGAGCCTCGTCTTTCTCCATCTTCACGATCTTGTCCACATTGACCACCACGTGTTGATGAAGCCCGCCTTGCCGGACCATTCCCTCGATTACATCGAGCGTTTCCCCGATGGTCAGGTTGTCCACCGGCACCCCGAACAACTCCGCTTTCGGTCGGGAGCCTGAAGTTACCGGGCGCTGTGAAATTTTCTCAGACATTGCACAATCCGTTCCGCCGCTTGACCGTCCCAATACCGCGGCACGCGCCCTTTCTTGCCCCTGCCGGCCAGAATCCGCTGCGTTTCCTCAACAATCCGCGCGTGACTCGTGCCCACCAACGTGTTCGTCCCCTCCGTCACCGTGACGGGTCGCTCCGTGTTTTCCCGGATCGTCAAGCAAGGCACACCCAACACCGTCGTCTCCTCCTGCACGCCACCAGAATCCGTCAACACCACCGTCGCGCCCGCCATCAACGACAACGAATCCAAATACCCCAACGGCTCCGTCAACATCATCCCGCCCCAGCCCTCGACTTCCTGCAAAAATCCAAACCGCGTCATTCGTTCCCGTGTCCGCGGATGCACGGGAAACACCAGCGGCAATTCCATCTGCACCACATCCAACGCTGACAAAATCTCGGCAAACGTATTCTTGTCATCCACGTTGCTGGGACGGTGCAACGTCACGAACCCGTACCGGTCCGCCACGCCGAGACGCCGCCGGACATCGGACTTGGCGCTCTCCGCTTTCAGTTTCAGCAACGTGTCAATCATCACGTTGCCCACGAAAAATATCTTCTCGGCCGGCACCCCTTCCCTCTTCAGATTCTCGTCGGCATCCTCGCTGGTGGTGAAACACAGGTCCGCCAGCGCATCCGTCACCAGACGGTTAATCTCCTCCGGCATGGTTCGGTCAAAGCTCCGCAGTCCCGCCTCGACGTGCGCGACCGGAATGCACAACTTGGCCGCCACAATCGCCGCCGCCATCGTCGAGTTGACATCGCCCACTACCACCACCAAGTCCGGCCGTTGCTCCTGCAATAACTTCTCCATCGCCACCATCACCTTGCCGGTCTGCTCCGCGTGGCTGCCGGCGCCCACACCTAAATACACGTCCGGAGCCGGCAACCCCAACTGCTCAAAAAACAGCTTCGACATGTTGTCGTCGTAGTGCTGCCCGGTATGCACCAGCAACGGCTCAAACTCGCCCGGAAACCGCCCATACTCCACCAGCAACGGCGCCATCTTCATGAAGTTGGGCCGCGCTCCCACGACGTTCACAATTCTCATCCGGCTCATGATTGTCCTTTTTCCGCCCGCAACAACTTGGCCAGCGCATAATACATCCACGCCTGCGCCCAACGCATGTAACAAATCCGTGTCGTCCACCACCGCGTCCGTTGATACCAAAAATATCCCCGCTCATCCCACATGTTGTCCAACGCCCACTGCGCCACGCGCCGCGCCTTTTCCACCTGCCCGAACGCCAGATACGTCACCACGCCCTGCGCGCAACAGTGAATGTCCAACGGAAGCAACCCGCCCTCAAAATACCGGGGCGCAAAATCTTCCGTCCAAAACGTCCGGTCCCAATACGCAAACCCCTTTCGTTCCGCCTCCTCAAATCCTCCCATCTCCCGCACCGCCACCAAACTGAACCCGGTATGAAAATTATCCACCCAACGTTGATTGGCCGATTCACCGTACCACCACGCTCCATCCGCCCGTTGCCGGCGCACGGAGAACTCCATGCAATCGCGCCGGCCCAACAACGCCGCGCCGATCATGTTGATATTGTGAACCTGCGTGTCCGTTCCCGGCACGTAGGTGATCCAGCGTTCCCCCTCTCGCTCCCGGATCAACTCACGCTCCACGAAACCCGTGTCCACGTCCGCCCCGCACCCCAGTTCCCGGTGCGCGTGCACCGCGAACGCCGTGCAAATCAAATTGGACCGGCCCGGTGGCGCATAAAATGCCCGCGACTGCCACGCAAAGGGATACCCCCAACCACCGTCATCTTGCCGGCATTGCTTCAACAAATCCAACATGGCCGGTTCACGATTGCCCATCGCGAACAACGCCACCCCCTTCGCGTTCAACGTCGGTTTGATCCCGCAGACCCCGCGCAAGTTGACCGGGCTGCGCCGGTGCACCTGCGTCCACGCTTGCCGCGCCAGCTTGCCGGGCAGCATCCTCGCCAGCGGCGAATTCAAACCATCGTATGGATCAAACCCGCGCCACTGCCGAGCGGAACAGAACTGGTGAAGCCTTCCCCAGATATCTTCCAGCCGCTGCCATGAATAAGAACCGCTCACGTGGCGAGCCTATGTGACGGGCAGTTCCACCGCGCGCCCGGTCTGCAACGATTCCAAGATCGCCAACGTCGCCCGCGTGCTGGCGATGATGTCCGCGAACGCGATCGGCATCGGTCCGCCGCTTGTCACCGCCGCCACAAACCGCCGCACCTCTTCCGCCTGGCCCCGATCGCGAAAATCATCCACGATCACATGCCGGCCGCCGCCGAACGCTTCGATGTGTTCCTTGGCCAGGTCCGGGCCGGCCACGTCGAAATAATCCACCGCGCCCACCGTGTCGTTGGCAAACCGCATCTGCACTTGCACGTTGTCCGCCCCGAACCGCTGCGCCCACACCGTGACCGGCTTGGCGCGCGCCGCGAAATGCAGAAAATCCACGAAATGACAAACCTCGCCGAGAATCCGTCCGCCACCGACGACCGGGTCGTTGAGCCAGTGGCCAGCCGGCAACGGCGCCACGCTCACCCGATATCGTATCACCAGCGGCAGCGGCAGCGCGGACACCTGACCGGCAAACGGCGCGAACCGGCGGTTGAACCCCACCATCAACCGATCGCTACCGGCCGCCACGATGTCATCCAACTCGGTTGCCGACAGACAAAGCGGTTTCTCGCAGAACACAGTCTTGCCGGCCCGCAACGCCGCCGCCACGATTTCCGCGTGCAAATTGTGGCGTGTCGCCACCAACACCGTCTTGATGGCCGAATCGGCGATGACTTCACGCCACTCGGTCGTGCTGGCGGCAAACCCAAATTTCTCCAGCGCTTTCCTGGCTTTCACTCCCGTCGCCGTGCACACCGTGCGCAGTGACACATCACGGTTGGACTTGAACAGCGGCAACAACACTCCCTGCGCATAGTTACCGGCGCCGATGACACCCAACGTAACCGGAGCGGCTGCGGCGGAACGAATCGTGGCCGGCTTGGGCTTCTCGGCGCGCTCCTCGTAGCGGATCAAAACGCCGATGAACTTCTCGGTCGTCTTGCCGGTGATTAATTCGTACGCCTTGCCCGCTTCATCTATCGGAAACCGGTGCGTCACCAACGGGGCGAGGTCGAGCCGTTTGTCGGCGAGCAATTGCAGAAACGCCGCCATGTTGCGCTGTTCCGTCCATCGGACGTAGCCGACCGGATAGTCCACGCCGTGTTCCTCATAGATCGGATCATAGCGGCCCGGCCCGGTGCTGCGCGAGAACCGAAACTCCAATTCCTTGCGGTAGTAAATGTCGCGCGGCAGTTCCATGCCGGTCACGCCCACCGTGTCCAGCCCCAGTACCCCCGCCCACAGCGCCGCCAGCTGCGCTTCCTCCGCCGTCCGCGGCGCCACGGCCCCCGCCGGCGGCCCGCCCCCACGCCCCACCTCCGCCGGCAGCGCCTTGCGGTCCACCTTCCCGTTCGGCGTCAACGGCAACGCTTCCAGCAGCACATACCCCTGCGGGACCAT
>CAZEQV010000316.1:0-4380 GCA_964514435.1 uncultured Verrucomicrobiota bacterium | reverse complement strand
AAGCTCGCGGAAAACATCAATCGTCATGCGTGGGATGGCGCATGGTATGTGCGGGCATTCGATGACGATGGCGTTCCGGTCGGCTCGAACACTCCCCCGCCGTCCGACAATGGCGAGGGGCGCATCTTCCTCAATGCTCAAAGTTGGGCGTTGATTAGCGGCGTCGCGTCGCCCGACCGCGCCGAAAGCGCTGTGGCCTCGGCGCAGAAGCATCTCAACGTCGGCTATGGGATGGTTCTCAATTGGCCCGCGTTCACCGGCCTCAAACCACGCATCGGACAAATGACGGCGATGACGCCCGGTTTCTACGAGAACGGCAGTGTCTATGTTCACGGCAACTGTTTCTGGATTGCCGCGCTGGCAATGGCCGGTAAGGGCGACGAGGCATGGGAAGCGTTCCGCGCCATCTTGCCGGACACCGACAACAAACCGAACACCGACACGGAGCCATTCACCATCCCGAACTACTACATCGGACCGAATGTCGAGCGGCGGAAACAGCGCAATCTTTACCTGAGCGGGTGGCGCACCGGCAGCGCGGCGTGGTTGTTCATGACAGGGGTTGAGGGTATGCTCGGGGTTCGCGCGGAATATGATGGACTGCGCTTCGGACCATGTTTGCCGGCCGGCTGGAAGAAGATTCGTGTGACCCGCCCGTTTCGTGGCGATGTGTACGAGATCAAGATCGAGAATCCCACCGGCACCGGTAAGTCTGTGAAGTCTGTGACTGTTGACGGCCGCCAACTCGAAGGCACGTTGCTGCGCCCCGTCGGTGACGGCCAAACTCACCAAGTGCGCGTCATCGTTGGATAGATGAGAGTCGCAACTTTCATTGAACAGGGAGCCTTGGCCGGGACGAGGCAGTTGGGTTTGATTTTAGCTGCGGATGGCGGGGCGAGTTCCTCGCTTTCCGGCAAGGCCGTGGAGTTCTTGCAGAGTATTTGAGCTGGTTCGCATCCCGGTAAGGCTGGGGTGCAACACAATGCGGTGGACGTTACCGGGCTGGCGATTTGAAGAAGCTGATCGAGAGCGGCGGCAAGGTCAGGTCGAGGGAGCAGGGGCGGTTGTGATACGGCTGATGATCGGCGTCTTTGCCGCCGAGGTTGCCGGCTCCGCTGCCACCGTAGGCTACCGAGTCGGAGTTGAGAAGCTCGGTCCATTTGCCGTCGCGCGGCACACCGACGCGGTAGTGATAGTGGAGCACGGGCGTGAAATTGCATACGACGAGGATGATGTCGCCGTTGCGGCTCTTGCGGATGAAGCTGAGGACGCTGTTGTCGGCGTCGTTGCAGTCAATCCACTCAAATCCCCAAGCGTCAAAGTCCACATCGTAAAGTGCCGGTTCGTTGCGGTAGGTGTGGTTGAGGTCGCGAACCCAGTGTTGAACGCCGGCATGGTCGGGGTATTGGAGGACATGCCAGTCCAAGCTGGTTTGGTAATTCCATTCGTTCCATTGGGCGAATTCGCCGCCCATGAACAGCAGTTTTTTGCCGGGTTGGGCATACTGGTAGCCGAAGAGGACGCGAAGGTTGGCGTATTTCTGCCAGGGGTCGCCCGGCATCATGCGGTACAGGGAGCCTTTGCCGTGGACGACTTCGTCGTGTGACAGCGGCAGGACGAAGTTTTCCTGCCAGGCGTAGAGAGTGCGGAAGGTGATGTTGTTTTGATGATAGCGGCGATAGATGGGATCCTTTTTCATGTAGAGGAGCGTGTCGTGCATCCAGCCCATGTCCCATTTCATGCCGAAGCCGAGTCCGCCCAGATAGGTGGGGCGTGAGACCATCGCGTAATCGGTGGATTCCTCGGCGATGGTGATTGTGTCGGGGAAATGTTTGTACACTTCTTCATTGAATCGGCGGAGCAACGAAATGGCTTCGAGGTTGTGGTTGCCGCCGTATTCGTTGGGGATCCATTCGCCGTGTTTGCGGGAATAGTCGAGGTAGAGCATCGAAGCCACCGCGTCCACGCGCAGACCGTCCACATGGAACTTGTCGAGCCAGAAGAAGGCGCTGGAGATGAGGAAACTGCGGACTTCGTGGCGGCCGTAGTTGAAGATGGCGCTCTTCCAGTCGGGGTGATAACCCTTGCGCGGGTCGGAGTGTTCGTAGAGGTGTGTCCCGTCAAAGAATGCCAGTCCGTGAAGGTCGTTGGGGAAATGCGACGGCACCCAGTCAATGATCACGCCGATGTTGTGTTGATGGAGGTGGTCCACCAGAAAGGCAAAGTCTTCGGGCGCGCCGTATTGGCTGGTGGGCGCGAAGTAGCCGGTGCCTTGGTAACCCCAGGAGCCGGCAAAGGGATGTTGCATGACCGGCATGAACTCGACGTGCGTGTAGCCCATTTGGTGGATGTATTCGGAGAGATGGGGGGCGAGTTCCCGGTAGGTCAAGGGGCGGTTGTTCTCTTCCGGTACGCGCATCCAGGAGCCGATGTGCAGTTCGTAGGTGGACATGGGGGCGTGCAGGGAGTTCTTGGCGGCTCGGTTCTTCATCCAGCCGGCATCGTTCCATTTGTGGTCAAGTTCCCAGACAATGGAGGCGGTGCGTGGCGGCACTTCGTGGTGCAAGCCTACCGGATCGGCCTTTTCGACTTGATAGCTGTTGACGCGGGAATGAATGAAGTACTTGTAGATGGCGCCTTGGCCGACGCCGGGAAGGAATCCCTCCCAAATGCCGGAAGAGCCGCGAGGCTGGAGGAGGTGTTTGGTTCGGTCCCAGTTGTTGAAGTTGCCGATGACGGAAACGCATTTGGCATTGGGCGCCCAGACGGCAAAATACGTTCCGGCCATGCCGTTATGATTGTGGAGATGGGCGCCGAGTTTGTTGTAGATGTGAAAGTGGCTGCCTTCGTTGAACAGGAACAAGTCCTGATCGGTCAATGGGCTGGTCGGATTGTTGTCGGGCATGGCGAGGATTATGTGCTGAACGCGGCAAATCGTAAAGCTTGGCTTTTGGCATGGGAGGAAAATGAACCTTGCAGAGCCATGCGAACCTGTGGTTTGAGTAGTTGGACAGCATTCAAGGAGGATACCAAGAGACATGCCAGAACTGAGAAAAGACCCGGTATTGGGACGGTGGGTGATCATTTCGACCGAGCGCGGCAAGCGTCCGTCGGATTTTGCGGCGCAACCGCTAGAGCCGTTGGATCCCGCCAAGAATCCCTTTGCGCCCGGCAACGAGCACATGACGCCGCCGGAGATATTTGCCTTTCGCGACCCCCAGAGCAAACCGAACGGTCCCGGCTGGCAAGTGCGCGTGGTGCCGAACAAGTTCCCGGCGTTGCGGGTGGAAGGGGAGTTGGGCAAAGAGGGGCACGGGATGTTCGACAAGATGAACGGGATTGGCGCGCACGAGGTGATCATCGAGACACCGGATGCCAACGTGCAGTTGGAGATGCAGCCCTTGGACGGGATCTCGCGGGTGCTGGAGGCGTTCAAGGTTCGGATGATGGACCTGCTGAAGGATTCACGGTTTCGCTACATCATGGTTTTCAAGAATGTGGGGCGGCACGCGGGCGCTTCGATCAATCATCCGCACTCGCAGTTGATCGCCACGCCCGTGGTGCCCAAGCGGGTGAAGGAAAAGCTGGTCGGGGCCATGCAGTATTACAATTACAAGGATCGCAGCATTTTTGAGGATATGCTCCGGCAAGAAATGAAAGAGGGCAGCCGGTTGGTTTACGAGAATGCCGGGTTTGTCTCCTACTGCCCGTACGCTTCCCGCTTCCCGTTTGAAGTGACGATCATGCCGCGTCACCAGTCACCGTATTTTCAAGACATTCAGCCCGACGCCATCCTGTCGCTGGCCGATATGTTGCGGGTGACATTGCTGAAGTTGTCGCGGGCGCTGAATCAGCCGCAGTACAATCTGATCATCCACACCGGACCGGCCCGCTATGCGCATGCCGGATATTGGGGCACGATTGACCAGGATTTCCGCTGGCACATCGAAATCTTGCCGCGCTTGACGTTGATCGCCGGGTTTGAAGTCGGCACGGGATTCTACATCAACCCAACGCCTCCCGAGGATGCCGCCAAGTATCTACGGGAAATCACTGTCTAAAGGGCAGGGGAGACAACCATCGTGCCATTGCAGGTTGCCATTTTGTGGCACATGCATCAACCGTACTACGTGGATCCGCTGCGTGGCGCGGCCCTGATGCCGTGGGTGCGACTGCATGCCACCAAAGGTTATTGGGACATGGTGGCGTTGGTGGAACGGTATCCCGAATTGCGATGCACCTTCAATCTGACGCCGGTGTTGGTGCGGCAAATCCGCGAGTTGGCTGACAAACGGGTTCGGGACATTTGGCAGGAATTGGCCGCCACGCCGGCCGGTGACCTGACGCCACAGATGCAAACATTGGTGCTGGAACACTTCT
>CAZEQV010000315.1:0-4407 GCA_964514435.1 uncultured Verrucomicrobiota bacterium | reverse complement strand
TGACCGCTTCCGCACGAACAACAGGCGTGGCAACAACACAATGACCATGACCACATAAGGAGTGACCGACACCAGAAACAACGCCGCCGGCATTTCCCACAGATGACCCGTATGCTCGATCACGTCGTCCAGCATGGTCAGCCACAGCGTCAGCACCGATGCCAGGAAAAACAGGGGAACCAAGCGGCAAACCCACATGCACCATCGCGGATGATGATACGGATCGGCAAGGATCTGGCGCAACGCGGCGAACTGGTGTCGGGACTCTCTTCGTTTCACAAACGCGATAACCTAGACCGTCCCCGTGCCGGAAAGCAATTCCCGCGTCGAGAATGCCAAGCGTCGCGGTTGACGGCTTTGGGACGTACCCGTTAGACTGCCAGTCAGGAAAACATCTCATGCACCAAGTTCTCAAGAAACTGCTAGTAATCCAAGACCGGGACCGACGGCTCATCCAGTTGAAAGCCGAGCTGGCCCGCATCCCTGTTGAAATCGCCGCGCGTGACGCCCGCCTCAAGGAGGAAACCGCACGCTTGGACAAGACGCGTGACAGCCTCAAGCACGTGGAGTTGGACCGCAAGAAACTCGAAGTCGAAGCCGAATCCAAACGCGCCCAGCTTGCGAAATACCGCGCCCAGCAATCCGCCATCAAGTCCAATACCGAGTATCAGGCGTTGCTGAAGGAAATCGCCAAGACGGAACACGACATCGTGGCCATCGAGGACGCCGAGTTGGAACTGATGGCAAAAGCCGAGTCCCTCCAGCCGGAGTTGAAAGAGGAACAAGCTGCCCTGAAGGAGGCGATGGCGCGAATCGAGGCCGAGAAATCCGAGTTGAAACAACGCTCCGCCCAGATCGAGAAGGAGATACAGTCCATCCAAAACGAGCGCGTGTCGCTCATGGGTGAGGTGGACCGTGACATCCTGCAAAGGTACGAACGCCTCATCCGCAGCAAGGGCGATTACGCAGTGGTGGCCATTCGCCATGGCAACTGCGGCGGATGCCACCTCAACATCCAGCCCCAAGTGATCCACAACGCCCGACACGGTCAGACGCTCACCAGTTGCGACTATTGCGGGCGCATCCTATACTGGGAGGGCGAATAGTTCTTTGAGCGGAACCGGTTCGGCATGGCGGATGACCGCTGTCCCGAAGTGATTCGGGAGGGAGGAAAGTCCAGACTCCACAGGACGCGATGCCCGGCGCAAGCCGGGGACGCCGACTTCAATGTCGGCGGACGGAAAGTGCCACAGAAAACAAACCGCCCCACGCAAGCGGAGCAAGGTTGAAACGGTAGGGTAAGAGCCTACCGCCCCGTCGAGTAATCGCGGGGGCACGGCAAACCCCACCGGGAGCAAGACCAAATAGGCGGCGAGACGCGGTCCGCGTCGCCAAGCCCGGAGCGATCCGGGCAGCCGCGGGTACAGGTCGCATAGATAAATGGTCATCAAGAACAGAATCTGGCTTACGGCCATGCTGAACCGGCTCCGCACAACCTGCCATGCACTATCCCATTTATCTTAACCTTGCCGGCCAACGCGCACTCGTAGTCGGAGCTGGTCGGGTTGCCACACGCAAAGTCAAATCGCTGCTTGCCGCCAAAGCCGACGTCGTGGTGGTTAGTCCGCATGCCACCCCCGCCATTTGCGCTTGCGCCCAACGCGACCGGCTTCACTGGCGCCAGCGCTGTTACCGGAAGGGCGACCTTCGGGGCTGCCGGATCGTCATTGTCGCCACGGACGACACGAGCCTTAACGAACGCATTTGCCGGCAGGCTCGGCGCGCCGGGCTGCTCGTCAATTGCGCCGCGCCGCCTTCTGCCGGCAACTTCATCGTCCCGTCCGTGGTCCGCAAGAACGGGATCACGCTGGCGATCTCCACCGGTGGCGTCAGTCCCGCGTTGGCCCGGCAACTTCGCCGCGAACTTGAACAATTCCTCGGCGACGAATACGCTGGCCTCGTGCGTTCACTCGGGAAACTTCGTCGCGACGCTCAGCGGACCGTTGCCGACAGCCAGCAACGCGCCGCCCTCTACCGGCAAGCTGTCCGGCAGGGCTTGCGCAAGATCAAGAAAGGCAAGTCCTCGACATGACGGACCGCGCGTTTCTCTGGCTGGCTTTGTTGTTCTACGCTTCCGGCGGTGTGCTCACGTTGCGCCGATTGCGGGCGCGCGGAGACGCAGGCGGTTTGCAGCGCTGGAATCACATCATCATGGCGTGTGGGTTCGCCTTGCACACCATGTTCCTGTTCACGCGCGGCCAACTGGTGCGTAGTTGTCCGTTGACGACGTTTTTCGAGACGGTGATTTTTGCGCTATGGGCGGCGGTGTTGTTTTACCTGCTCATTGGCCCTGCCTACCGGGTCTCTTTTCTCGGCGCGTTCACCTCGCCACTGGTGTTTCTGATCGGCATTGGCTCCATGCTGGCGGTGCCGGACAACCCGGTGGCGCCCGCCGAAAAACACAATCCGTGGGTGGAGTTCCACGCGGCCATTGCCATCGTGGCCTATGGGGCGTTTGCGTTAGCCTGCGTGGTCGGCGCGATGTATCTGCTTCAGGAACATCAATTGAAGACCCGCCGGCTCACCTCGGCCTTCCTGCAACTGCCCTCGATTGACCAGCTCGACAAGATCAACGTTCGACTCGTGATCATGGGATTCGTGATGATGACGGCCGGCATGGTGGGCGGGATGATTTCCTACCGGCTGGTGGGACACGCCCGCGGTTTCAAGGTGTTCATGGCTGCAGCCGTGTGGCTGGTGTACGCTGGATTCCTGGCCCTGCACTACATCGGCGCCTGGCGCGGACGTCGCATCGCGTGGTTGTCGGTCGTCTCGTTCGTGCTGGTGCTCGTCGCGCTGTGGGGGATAAGCCTGAAGTGAATCTCCTCGTCATCGGCCTGAATCACCGCAGCGCGCCGGTCGAGGTTCGCGAGCGCATGGCGTTCGCGCCCGGTATGCTCGGGGAAGCGACCTGCAATCTGCTGGGCGCGGCGCCTCTGTATGAGGCCGCGATTCTTTCCACCTGCAATCGTGTGGAAATCTATGCGCTCACCGGTCACGTCGAGGATGCCGGACGCGGGGTTCGCAGGTTTCTCCACGAACGCCACAAGATGGCCGAATCGGTGGACGCGCATCTGTATGAGCACACGGACGCGGACTGCGTGCGACATCTGTTACGGGTGGCGTGCGGCCTGGATTCGATGGTGATTGGCG
Source organism: uncultured Verrucomicrobiota bacterium (assembly GCA_964514435.1). Classification (GTDB taxonomy): domain Bacteria; phylum Verrucomicrobiota; class Verrucomicrobiia; order Palsa-1439; family Palsa-1439; genus CAZEQV01. The sequence continues at coordinate 1,194 of CAZEQV010000315.1, read as the reverse complement.
AGACGGAAATCCTGGGGCAGGTGAAGACGGCCTATCAATCCGCGCAACAAGCCGGGGCAACGGGGCCGGTCTTGAATCGTCTGTTTCAAAAAGTATTCGCGGCGGCCAAGAAGATCCGGACGGAGACCAGCATCACACGCGGTTCCACATCCGTTGGCAACGTGGCGGTGGATCTGGCCGGGAAGATTTTCGGAGACTTGAAGGCTTGTTCGGTGATGGTTCTGGGAACCGGTGAGATGAGCGAGGCGACGGCCAAAGCGTTGCACAGTCGCGGCGCGGGTGAACTGATCGTGTGCAGTCGGACGCGGGAACGGGCCGAGACGCTGGCCGGCGCGCTGGAGGGACGCGCCATTGCCTACGAAGATTGGTCGGATGTGTTTGGCAAGGTGGACATCGTGATCAGTTCCACCGCGGCGCCGCATCCGATCGTGACGCGGGAAAAACTGGCGCCGCTGATGAAGGAGCGACGGAACCGTCCCTTGTTTCTGATCGACATTGCTGTGCCGCGCGATTGCGAGCGCGGGTGCGGGGAATTGGACGGCGTTTACCTGTATGACATTGACGATCTGCAACAGATTGCAGCCGGGAACATGGCGGCGCGCGAGCGTGAACTGGAGCGTTGCGCGGTGATGATTGCTGACCATGCGGAACGCTTCCTGGGATGGTTTGAAGAGAACAAACAGACTTTCGCGGCCCGGTACCGGTCTCAATCGGCGACCGCTGCGAAGCCAACACTGGAGAGCCACGCGCTATGAGAAAGTTGACCATCGGTTCTCGTGGCAGCGCGTTGGCGCTGGCCCAGGTGGAGATCGTGAAGGGATTGCTGGCGCAAGCGCACCGGGATCTGGTCGTGGAGGTGAGGATCATCAAGACCAGTGGTGACCGGTTCCAGGATGTTTCGCTGGTGAAGGGTGGCGGCAAGGGTTTGTTCACCAAGGAAATCGAGGATCAATTGTTGGCCGGCGAGATTGACCTGGCGGTTCACAGTTTGAAAGACCTGCCCACAAACTTGCCGGAGGGGTTGATGGTCGGAGCGACGCCACGGCGGGAGGATGCGCGCGATGTGCTGATTACCAAGGAGCCGGCGACGCTGAATTCCCTTGGCAAAGGCGCGACCGTGGCCACGAGCAGCATTCGCCGCAAGGCCCAACTGTTGGCCAAGCGCCCCGATTTGAATGTGGTAGAGATTCGCGG
>CAZEQV010000314.1:0-4425 GCA_964514435.1 uncultured Verrucomicrobiota bacterium | reverse complement strand
TTGGCCAATGGAACAAGAACGAAGCCTTGAACAACATCTGCTGGGAGCACAGCGACATCATCACCTTTCACGACTACCACGGTCCCGACCGGCTGGCCGAACACATCGAATCGTTAAAGCGTCACGGCCGGCCGATCATCAACACGGAATGGCTCTGCCGCCACCGGCATTCTGTTCCCGAGACGTGCCTGCCGATTTTTCGGCACGCGAATGTCGGCTGCCTGCACTGGGGGCTGGTCAACGGCCGGACTCAAACGCATTTGCACTGGGGTTGGACCCCGGAGCGGGGCGAACCGGATGTCTGGCAGCACGATCTCTATCACGGCGATTACTCGCCATACAAAACGGAGGAACTCCGCCTTTTCCGCCACGTCATCGCCGAATCTAGGACGAATCCATGCACGCGAATGTATTGATGGACAACCCTGATAACACCTGCTGGCGCAGTCATCGCTGGCGAAGCTGGGCGCCGATGAACTTCCTGGTTTACCTGTATGACCTGCCGAACCCCCGGCAAGCGTTGGTGGAAAAATTGGAAGCGTTGTTGCGCAAGAAAGGGCGCGAATACGGTCACGTTCACGAAGAGGCCTACGTTGGGGGAGATCGTAGCCGTGGTTGTTTGGCGCGAACGTTCATTGGCTTTCCCAGCGACGGATCAGTTGACTAACGGACTCAGTTATTGGCCAAACAAATCCAAGACTCTATGTTGCACTATCACATCCAGATTGTAGACTGCTGACATCAAGGTTGGCAGGCATTAGCGGGAGCGATCTATGAAACGTACTTCTTTTCGGCGGCCATTGGCGGGATGGGTGGCGTTCATGATTTTGGGTATGGGCTCGGGAGCGAGGGCGGCAACCAATACGTGGCAGGCGAACGTCAATACGAACTTCGCGAATGCGGGCAACTGGAGCGTGGGCACTGTGCCGGGTGCGACCGATACCGTCATCATGGACGGCAGCGGCGTCGGGCCGGGCGGGGAACTGATTGTGATGTCAAGCGACGTCACGGTCGGCGCATGGACAGCCGGTTACTCCGGCGACTTCATTGACGTGAACGGGTTCAACCTCGATGTGCTCGGCGCACTGAAAATCGGATTGCCGGATTATTTGGGTAACGCCAACGCTGTATTTCAGTCCAGCACGCCGAGTGCGACGATCACGGCGGACAGCCTCCAACTTGGGTTGAGCGCCAATGGTTACGGTGCCCGGCTGGAGTTCACCAATGGCATCAGCCAAGTCATCATCGCCAACAACATTGATGTCGGCGTGACGCAGGACGCCCAGTCGCTGCTCGAAATTCATTCGGGAGTCAATGTCTCCGCCGCCGCGCTGCGCACCAGCCTCAATGTGGTCGGCACCAACCGGACGAGCAGCGTCAAGATTCACTCCGGCGCGACACTCACCGCCGCGCACTTGGAGTTTGGCATCAGCGGCCCGACAGCGAACGGCATCCTCGCCATCAACGGCACACTGCACGTGACCGGCAACGGCACGGATGAGCCATTTGTCCGCGGCCAGATCTTCGTGGGCGGTGGCGGCACGCCGGCGCTGTTTCAAGTGGACACCAACTTGGTTTTTCAAGCCGGCACGATGTTCGTTGCCGATACCGGGACGCGTATGGAAGTGGCCGGGATCTCACTGGCCGACGTGTTGGGCCGGTCGGCTTCCATCATTGCCGTGGATGGCACGATTCATTCATCGAAGCCCGTGATCATTGGTGACTATGGCGCGGGCGAAGTCACGCTCGCCGGAGGACACATGGTGACGGCGGGGGGGATTCTCGGCAACGTGGCGGGCAGCGGCGGGACGGTCACAGTGAGCGGCACCGGTAGCGCGTGGACCAACCAAGCGGACTTGGTGTTGGGGCGCGGCGGCTTCGGCAAACTGGTGGTGGAAGCCGGCGGGTTCACCGTCCACACGAGCGTTGTGGTTGGCGCGCACGCAGCCGGCAGCGGTCAAGCGCTCATTACGGGTAGTGGTTCACAGTGGGACGTGACCGGCTCGTTGCAGGTGGGCGCGCTGGGCGTGGGATCGCTCGCCGTTTCCAACGCCGGCTTGATCACGGCGGGACAATTGATCGTGGGCGCGACCAACTCTGCGGGGGACTCCTCCGTGACCGCGAAGAACGGTGGCGTCGTAGCAGTGGGCGGCGCGACAGCCGGCGCGACGGACACGGTAGTGGTGGACGGCAGTGGCGGTCTGACGGTGTTACGACCGTTCGGCACATTAGAGTTGGCGGGTGGAAAACTGGCAACTGGCAATCTGCTGCTGGATGGCGGAACTTTGACGGCGGCCAAGCTCGTCCGCACCGGCGGCACGTTCACGTATTCCCGCGGCACGTTCTTCCTGTCCGATGATGACTTGCTCATTGCCGGGGCGGGCCAAGTGACCAGCGATGTCGGGCTGACCAACGGTGACCAGTTGGCAGTGAGCGGGACCATCACCGTGGGCGCGGACCGGCAGGTCACGCTGGGCGGGGCGACGTTGACGAGCGCGAATCTGCTGGTGGGCGGCACGCTGACGGTGAACGCGAATGGGCGCGTGGCGTTGCCCACCGGCCTGATGAACATCGCGACGAATGGCGTGGCGCGGTGGACGGCGACCGGGGCGGTGCTGGAGGCGGGTACGTTGTCAGTCAGTGGGCTGGCGCAGTTCAGTGGTGGTGCCAGCGGTCAGGTGCACGGAGTGACGAGCATCGCGCCGACCGGCACGGTGGAGTTGCGCAACACCAGCCGGCTGGTGGCTGATGAATTACAGAACTACGGTCGCCTGATTGTCACCAATACCGCCCGGGCCACCATCGGGAGCGTGGACAACCACGGCACCATCGAGTGGAGCGCGGGCACGAGTTGGATCGTCGCCGGCGCGATGACCAACGCCGGGCGAATTCGGCTGGGATCGTTCAACAGCGCAATCCAAGCGGATGGCCCAGTCGTGCTGACCGGCGGCGGCACGCTTCAGCTCGCGTCCTTCTCGCACATCCGCGCCCTCAGCGCGGGCAGTTCGCTGCACAACGTGGACAACACGATTGTCGGCCTCGGCACCATCGGGCGAACGTCTCCCGGCCTGACGTTCATCAACGAGGGCGTGGTGGACGCCAATGTGGCGGGCGAATACTTGGCCATCAATCTCTTCTCCACCGTCAGCACCAACCTCGGCGTCCTGCGGGCCTCCAATGGCGGCACGCTGGAACTGTATGGCACGTTTGTCGGGACGGCGGGAAGCGTCACCGGCTCCATTTGGGCATTGAACGCCTCCATCGTGGAGTTGCATGACGCGACTTTGGAGGGCGGCTTGCTCGCCACCACCGGCAGCGGCCGGTTTGAGACCGCCGATGGCGCGACATTGGACCGGGTCACCATTGCCACCGGTGCCGTCGTGCGGGCACTCAGCGGCGCGAGCCTCAACCTCTACGGTAATTTCATCAATGCCGGCCTGATTCACATGCAGGGCAGCTACCTCTGGCTGGCCGGCCCGCTGGTGGGCGGCGGTGAACTGCAACTGGATCCCGAATCGTTCGTCCAGAACAGCCTCATCAACCACGACCATCGGATCCACGGCGCGGGGACTTTGGAGGCGGCTGTCGTCAACCACGGCACCATCTCCGCCACCGTCGCCGGGGAAGCGCTGCACTTTCACATGGACTACGGTCACACCAACCACGGCTTGATCGAGGCCCGCAGCGGCGGGCGCGTGGAATTTGCCGGCAACACCGGCGGCACCGGCCGGTTGTTGGCCGATGGCGGCGAACTCTCCATTCTACCCGGAGTCACGGTCAGCACCACCGGCACCGTCACCATCATCAACGCCGGCCACTTGCGGCTCGACTCCTCGACTCTCGTCGCCGGGTCACTCACGCTGGACGCCACCAGTTTCCTGACAGTCGCCTCGACCCTGCAACTCGCCGGTGATTTCCGCCACGACATGGCGGAGGAGTCTCAGTGGTCGTGGGGCGAAGACGGGGTGCTGGCAATGACCGGGGGCGTTGGGGCCGACACCAACAGCTTGGCCGGCTGGGCGCGACTGGAAGCGGCCGGCACAGATCTCGGTGACGTGCCCGCGGGTTACACCAATAACTTCCAGGTGGCCAAACTCGTCATCGGCGCCGGCGCGCGCGTGGTGGTGGGCGACGAACTCGACAGTGGCAACCGCAACGGGCCGGGCGGCGCCGCGGAAGCATTGTATGTGGACACCCTCGAGTTTGCCGACGCCACCGGATTGCTCGGGTTGAACGGCGTGACGATCTACTACAACCAGTTGATCGGCGACCCGTCCCAACTCACGGCCATCCCGGAACCGGGCAGCGGTTGCCTCGTCTTGGTCGGCTTGCTGCTGCTGGCTAAACGAGCAACACGCATCCGCCGTAGCTGAAGAACTGGTACTGCTCGCGGAGTCGTTCAACCTCGGCCAGCGCGTGTGGCAC
>CAZEQV010000313.1:0-4427 GCA_964514435.1 uncultured Verrucomicrobiota bacterium | reverse complement strand
ATTCCGGATTTCCATCACACCCCCAAGCGTTTCGCGGCTTTCGAATCCGCGCTGAACTCGGATGTGATGAATCGAGCGGGTTCGGCCAAGCCGGAAATCGAGTTCGCGCTGTCTCACCGACCCCTCGCGCAGGTCCTGGAGCAAGCCGGGTTGCCCGAACGCATCACGCACAATGACACGAAATTCAACAACGTGATGCTGGACGACGCGACGGGCGAAGCGGTTTGCGTAATTGATTTGGACACGGTCATGACGGGACTGGCCTTGCATGATTTTGGAGACATGGTGCGCACCACGACCTGCCCGGCGCTGGAGGACGAGCAGGACCTGTCCAAAGTCACTTTGCAGTTTTCAATGTTTGAAGCGTTGGTGCGCGGCTACCTCAGCACCGCCGGTGAGTTCCTCACGTCCGCCGAACGCCAGCATCTCGTGGTATCCGGCAAGCTGATCACATTCGAGACCGGTCTGCGGTTTCTGACGGATTACCTGTGCGGCGACACCTATTTCAAAGTTCACCGGCCGGGACACAACCTGGACCGTGCCCGCACCCAGTTCCGCCTGGTTGAATCCATCACGAAACAGCAAGACGCGATGGAACGATTGGTCGCATCGGTATAGCCAGTTCCAACCCGCCTTTCACACGCACAACGCCGTGCGACGAGAGATCCGAGTTCAGTTCGTACGGTAGCTCGATGCCCGGTCAGTTCGGCGGGACATTTCGCTGGTGTAGTGGCGTCCGAGTGTTTCGCAATGCTTGGCGACCCACTCCGACAGTCGTGTGCGACCCAACGGTGGCGCATCCACATAGAGGCGATTCTCCATGAGTCCCTGGATCTCTTCGCGGGCAATGACAACAACGCCGACCAACGCACCCAGCAAGCGGCAACTCCAGTATCCAGCCGTTGGTGAAACGGGAACGATGGGCCGGTACACGCCGATGGCTCTGCTGATATTCTCAACCAACTTCCGGTAGGTGAATGTCTCCGGACCAATTGCCTCAACAACTTCGTCTGTGGTTCCGGCCACCTTTTCAACGGCAGCTTGCGCGAGATTATCCACGTAAATCGGCTGCAACCGATAGTCGCCCGCCCCGAACACTCCCACCACCGGCACATGCCGAAGCGCCCATGAGATGTTGTTGATCAACACGTCCACGCCCCGCAGGTAGCACGCAACTTCTCCGGCTCCTCGAAATGAAATGGAAACGCCGCCACACGGGAGCCAAATGGATTCGGACGATTCAAGGAGTTCGTCAGCGTAATGACTTCGTGACCGGCATCCAACAGACGTTTCGCGATGTACCGTCCCGAATAGCCAAATGCTCCCGTGACTGCTATTCGCATCGTTCCGCCATCACAGCCAGCCGGCTGCGTCTTTCGCCCAATAAGTCAGAATGATGTCCGCACCGGCCCGGCGGAACCCGGTCAGCATCTCCAGAACGCACGATTTCTCGTCCAACCAGCCTTGTTGCGCCGCCGCCTTCAACATCGCGTATTCGCCGCTCACATTATAGACCGCCACCGGGTATCCGAACCGGTCCTTCACCCGCCAGATCAAATCCTGATAGCTCAACGCCGGCTTGATCATCACGATGTCGGCGCCCTGTTCGATGTCCAACGCCACTTCCCGCAACGCTTCCTCCGCGTTACCGGCCTCCATCTGGTACGTCCGCCGGTCGCCACACTTCGGCGGAGATTCAGCGGCTTCGCGGAACGGCCCGTAAAACGCCGAGGCAAACTTGGCCGCATAGCTCATGATGGGGATTTCCACGTGACCGGCCTTGTCCAACGCCGCGCGAATCGCCGCCACCCGTCCATCCATCATGTCGCTGGGAGCGATGATGTCGGCTCCGGCATTCGCGTATGCCACAGCCGATTTCGCCAACAACGGCAACGTTTCATCGTTGTCCACCCGGTAGGTTTGCCCTGACTTGCGAACGACGCCGCAATGTCCGTGGCTGGTGTATTCGCAGAGACACACGTCGGCGATGACCAACATGTCCGGCAACTCCTTCTTCAAGGCACGGATCGCGCGCGGAACGATCCCGGCAGCGGCATAGGCTCCGCTTGCCTTTTCGTCCTTCCTGTCCGGTATGCCGAACAGAATCACGGCCGGCACGCCCAGCGCCTGAAGTTGCCGGGATTCCTTGACCAGTTCATCAATGGAAAGCTGGTTCTGTCCCGGCATCGAACGGATCGGCTTTCGCAATCCTCGACCTTCCCTGACGAACAGGGGTTGGACGAGGTGTCGGACGGACAAGTCGGTCTCCCGCACCAGTTCGCGCAGCGCGACGGTGCGTCGCAGTCGGCGGGGCCGGATGACGGGATGGTTCATGACAGGTATTTCTGTTCGGCGTCGCGTATGACGCTCAAGAGTTCGTCCGCGCTGGCGGCGGCGTTGATTTGCTCACGGAATTCCGGGCGATGCAGGAGTCGGGTCAGCCGTCCCAGGATCTGCAAATGTTGGCGAACATTGGGTGCGCAGAGCAGGAAGAAATGATAAACGGGTTGACCATCAAACGCGCCAAACTCGACGCCGCCCCGGTGCCGTCCGTAAGCCAGCACGGGCGCATCCACAACCCCGACAAGCGCGTTGCGCGAATGCGGGATGGCCACGCCGTGATTGACGCATGTGGAACAAAGTTCTTCGCGGGCCTTCAGCGCGCGAAACAGCGTGGTGGACAAGTGGCGTTCCGTGGGCGGTATCACCAAGGCCACCAGTTCGCGCAGGATGCCCTCACGGTTGGTGGACTGCAAATCGAGCACAATCATCTTGTCGCTCATCACATCGGCCACGTTCAGCATTTCCGGCAAGCCGGCTTCCTCGGGATGGAGTGGCTGCTCCGTGACCGGACGCGATTCGCGTTGCCGCAGCCAGGCGTCAATCTGGTCGCGGTTGAATCTCCAGTGCCGTGAGATTTTCAGAGCCGGCAATTCGCCCTTCTGGGCCAACCGCAACACGGTTCGCTCGCTCAGACGAAGTCGTTCGGCCACTTCTTGGATTGTCAGGATGCTGGGTTCGTTTGTGGACATGTCTCGGGCGCTGAGCATACGAGCTTGCCGGCGCAAGTGCAAGGCACGGGTGGCGCTTCTCACGGCCGCTTGCCGGGACAATCGGGTTTTGAGAGAGTGCCGGTGTCATGCACCGTACCCGCCAGGAGTTGGAACAACTCGAATACCAGATTCTCGCGCCCTATGCCCACAAGTCTGCCGAATCACGCGGACGTGTCCATCCCGAGCCGCCGCATCCGCGCCGCACCGATTACCAGCGCGACCGGGATCGCATCATTCACAGCCGCGCCTTTCGGCGTCTGGAATACAAGACGCAGGTGTTTCTCAACGGCACCGGCGATCACTTGCGGACGCGTCTCACGCACACGATGGAAATGGCCGGCATCTCGCGCACCATCGCCCGCGCGTTGCGGCTCAACGAGGACCTCACCGAAACTATCGCGCTCGGACACGACCTGGGACATCCCCCGTTCGGTCATTCGGGCGAAGACATGCTTGATGAACTGATGAAGAACCACGGCGGGTTCGACCACAATCTCCAGTCGCTCCGCACCGTGACGGAGTTGGAGCAGAAGTATCCCGGTTTCGTGGGACTGAATCTGACTTGGGAATCGCGGGAAGGTCTCTCCAAGCATCACACACACGACGACAAACCGGAGCATCTTGCCGGCTTTCATTTCCATCAGCCTTCGCTCGAAGCGCAAATCGCCGATCTTTCTGACGAGATCACGTATTACTCGCACGATCTCGACGACGGTCTCGACGAGGGACTCATCACCTTGGAGCAACTGGAAAGCGTCCGCATCTGGCAGGACACATTCGCTCGCGTGAAACGCCAGCACCCGCATCTTTCCACGGACCGGCTCCGCTCCCTTTCCATCCGCGAGATCATTGACGGCGAAGTGGCCGATGTGATCGCGGCCAGCGAACGCAACATCGCGGCCGCCGGCGTGAACGCGCCGGACGACGCGCGGCGTCTGGCCCAACCGTTGGTGGCGCACACGGATGACGTGGCGCGGGCCAATCAGCAGTTGCGCGAGTTCCTGTACGCGAACCTTTACTTCAATCCCCGCGTACACGCTCCCCACGAACGCGCGGTGGAAGTGTTGCGGGATTTGTTCGAAGCATATGTGAACAATCCGATGTTGATGGGCGAGACAGCCCGGCAACGCATCACCACTCACGGACTGCACCGGGCTGTTTGTGACTATCTGGCCGGGATGACCGACCGGTACGCGTTCGAAGAACATCGCCGCGTCGTCACATCAACCCGAGTTCCTTGAGGCTCACATAGTCGCGGTCACGCACCTTGTCGCGTCGGCCCACGATGATGTGGTCGAGAACGTTGATGCCCACCAGTTCACCGGCTTTGACGAGTCGTCGCGTGATGCTGATGTCCTCGGCACTGGGCGTGGG
>CAZEQV010000312.1:0-4441 GCA_964514435.1 uncultured Verrucomicrobiota bacterium | reverse complement strand
GCAAGAAAGTAATCGCCCTTGGCAACCGCCCGTTCCGCTTGAGCGAACGGCACCTCGTCATCGCAGTCATAGAACCATTCGCCGGTGCGCTCAATGTACTGGAACTGCCTTTCCACGATGTTGGACATACCCGCAGTGGCGGCGGCGCGTACAATGGCCAGGCGCTCACCGTGATTGGCCAGAGCCAGCCAATCCGCCTCGTCGATCAACTTGTCGGTGCCGGCTGGTCGACCGTCAGCCCGGAGCGCCAACGCCCGCAAAAAAGAGGCGCTCGCCAATGTGGGATCCTTCTTGCAAGCTTGCTCAAACCAACCGGCCGATTCCCTCCAGCGTTTGCGGTCGAGCGCAATCTTACCGGCTTCGTAAGCGTACCGGCCAGAATCCGACTCCGCGTCCATCTTTTCTGACATCCGCAGGGTTAGGTTTGTGTCGCCATGCAGCCGGCAGAATTGAAGTATCTCGTTGTACACCCGGTCCCGGTCGGGTTCGGGAAAGGCCGCGCTCTCCTTGATGGTGGCAGTGATTGTGGATTCGAGAGTTTCCGGGTCGGGTCGGAACTGCAAGAATCGCTCCTGAATCTCAAGGGGTTGCTCGTCGGGAAAGAGGGACTTCAGACCGATCCGCCAGAATCCCGGTGCGCTTTGGTTGCGGTCGGGTGGCGTTCCGTTGAGCCAATCCACGATGGTTTTGCGGCTGCTCTCCCACTGCTGTTTGACAATGGGTACGGTGACATTGGCCAAGTTGTTGGACGCGAGCGCGAGCGCTTCGGGAAAGCGCATTTGGACACACATCTCGGAGAACGGGGCGCGATCCGGTTGTTTTTCCATCAACCACTGAATGGCTTGCCGTGGTTGGCCGTTGATTTGCTGGGTAAGGAATGCACCCACGTACCGGTCCACTGTCAATTCCAAGTCTTGTAGTTGCCGGATGACCTTGGTGAACTCGGTAGTCTGTCCTGCGAGCCGATGATAGGTGGTGAGGAAGCGCAAGTGTTGATCAGCCAAATGTTCAGGCTTCTCAGCCTGCGCTTTGAGTTCCGCGGCGGCAACGGCTTTCCAGTCGCCAAGTTCTGCGCACATTCCTTTCAAGAGTTCGAGGTCATTGGCGGATTCGGCGGCGCGACGGGCGGACGGCAAGTCGCCATTGGCCCGATGCAGGATGGCGAGGAGCTTGGGATTCGTGCCGCGCGTTTCCAGTTCGCGTATCTTCTCCGCCAGACGGCCGCGTTTTGCCAGAAACGCCGCGTAATGACGCAGGGGCAGGGCGTAGTAATAGACCATTTCATCACGGTGATTTTCGGCGTGGAAGGCCAACAATGCTTCGGCATCGTCGAGTTTGTTTTCCACGATCTTCTGCGCCGCGAGCTTGGGGATATCCACCGGCAACTCGCCCCAAAGTTGGTCGCGCGACTCGTCCGTTTCGTTGGCGAGGATGCCGGACAAGACGGACAGGGCAGGGGTGCCGGCTTCCCAAAGCTCGCGGATGATGGCCTGCCGCGTGTCCCAATCCGCCGTGTCGAATTTCTCGGCAAGGTTGCGGATATGTGGCGGTGTTTCCGCAGTGAATCCGAGGCGCACAACCCGGAGTATTTCGACGGCGCGCAACGCGATTTCCGGATCGGCGTTGCCGGCTGCTTTGGCAAGTTCCGCTTCGGCCAGGCGACCGGCCGCCGTGAGATACCGGGACGCTTCATCGCGGGTCTTGTGGTCAGGAGCGCCGAGTTCTTGGATGGCGCGGGAGATTTCGGACGGTGTGGGGAACGTAAGCGCCAGCGCACCGGCTGCGCTCATGATGAACAGGGCGCAGATGAGCCGTTTCATGATCACTTCATCCGTGCCAGCAGGAAGTCGGCGAGTACTTTCTCGTAGCTTTGGTCGGTAAGGACCATCCGGTAGTCGGCCTTGAATTCGCGGCAACCTTTGCGGAGTCGGGCCAGATACTTTTCCAGAGCATCACGATACCGGGGCATGATGAGAGCCGGTTCGGCAATCACGTTGTCGCTGCCTTCCATGTCCACAAATCGGATGGGGCGGTCGAATGTGAAATCCACTTCGGTGCGGTCGAGGAGATGAAACACGGCCAGGTCGTGTTTGCGGTAGCGGAGGTGTTGGAAGCAACTCAGCAACTGGTCAGGATCGCAGAACAGGTCGCTGATGACGACCACGAGGGCGCGCCGTTTGATTTTTTCAGCCAACGCGTGGAGGGAAGCAATGAGGCCGGTGGGACCGCTGGATTGCACCTCCGCGAGGGTGTCAAAAATGTTTCGCAGGTGCGACGGTGTCCGGCGCGGGGGGATTTCCTTGTTCAAATCCTGGGCGCAGCACGTCAATCCCACCGCGTCGCCTTGATGAACGGCGAGATACGCGAGCGTGGCGGCGAGTCGTCGCGCATAGGCCAGTTTTGACTGGCTGCCTTCGCCGGCAAAGCCCATTGAACCGCTGTTGTCCACGACGAGATAGCAGCGAAGGTTGGTATCGGCCTCGAATTCTTTCAGATAGTAGCGATCGGACCGGGCCAACACCCGCCAGTCCATGTGGCGCGGATCGTCACCGGGCACGTATTCGCGGTACTCGGCGAATTCAACACTGGAACCGCGATGGGGACTCTTGTGCCGGCCGGATACGCTGCCTTCCATCGGACCGCGCGCAATCAGTTCCAACCGCCCCAGACGCGCCAGGACGGTCGGATCGAGAAACTCACGACTGGTGGGTGCGGCTGCCACGGTGACTCAGTTGGTTGATAGACAGGTCAGGCGGCGACTCCCGATGTTTCCTTCAGCAAACGAGTGATGACTTCGCGGCTGGTGACTCCCTCGGATTCTGCGTGGAAATTGGTCAGGACGCGATGCGAGAGCACCGGCTCAGCGATGGCTTCCACGTCTTCGAGCCGCACCATGTAACTGCCATGCAAAGCGGCACGAGCCTTGGCTCCAATGATCAGGTACTGCACGGCGCGCGGACCAGCGCCCCAACTGACCCAGTGCTTGATCCAGTCCGGTGTGGTGGGCAGGGCCGGGCGGGTGCTGCGCACGATGCGCACGACGTGGTCGTACACGTGATCCGGCACGGGCACGCGGCGCACGAGTTCCTGAAAGGCCATGACCTGAGGGCCATGAATAAGCTTGTTCAGTTTGGGCGCGGCTCCCGCCGTGGTTTCGCGGGCGATGCGGCGTTCCTCTTGTTCGGTGGGGTAGTCCACGTGAATGAGGAACATGAACCGGTCGAGTTGCGCTTCCGGAAGGGGGTACGTGCCTTCCTGCTCGATGGGGTTCTGCGTCGCCAACACGAAAAACGGAGGATTCAGTTCGTAGGTGTGGCCGCTGGCAGTGACGCGATGCTCTTGCATGGCTTCGAGCAAGGCGGCTTGGGTTTTGGGCGGCGCGCGGTTGATTTCGTCGGCCAACACGATGTTCGCGAAGATGGGGCCTTTGACGAATTCAAACTGACGACGGCCGCCTTGGCTGCTGTCCTGCAAGATTTCCGTGCCGGTGATGTCACCGGGCATCAGGTCAGGTGTGAACTGGATCCGGCTGAACTTCAGATCCATCGTCTCGGCTACCGAGCGGACGAGCAGCGTCTTGGCCAAGCCCGGCACGCCCATGAACAAGGCATGGCCGCGACCGAGGATGCTGATCACCATTTTCTCAATGACCGCATCTTGGCCGATGATGATTTTGCCGAGTTCAGCTCGAAGGGCGGCGTATAGCTGGCGTAGTTCATCAATGGACTGAACGTCGGCGTCCGAGGGCTGCGTTCCGTTGATCATGTAATTATCGGCCATTCCATCCTCCTGAATTGTGGCTCACAAGTACGCAATGGGTGCCGGCTTGTCGAGTATGAAGAGCTTGAACACCAAGTTTGCCAAGTCGTCGCAAAACCGCAGGGATGGTCAGGTTGTCGGCGCAGGCTGGTCCGCCTTTTTCTTGGAACGGCGCTTGGCAGGCTCCGCGCGCGCGAATTCGCCCATGCGCCGATACTTCTTGTAGCGGTCGTCGAGCAGTTCGGAGATTTTCACGTCGGCCAGTTTGTTGAGATGCTTCAGGAGGGCCTTCTTCAAGTTTGATGCTGCGGTCGCGTAGTCCTTATGTGCTCCGCCGAGTGGTTCCGGTATGATCTCATCCACGATGCCGAGTTCCAGCAAATCGGTGGCGGTTAGTTTGAGAGCGGCGGCGGCTTGTGGGGCGTTGGCGCGGTCCTTCCAGAGGATGGCCGCGCAGCCTTCCGGTGAGATCACGGAATAATAGGCATTTTCCATGATCAAAACCTTGTCGCAAACACCAATGCCCAAGGCGCCGCCCGATCCGCCTTCACCCACAACGCAGGCGACGGTGGGCACGCGCAACGCCATCATTTCCCGCAGATTGACCGCGATTGCCTCGGCAATGTGTCGTTCCTCCGCACCCACGCCGGGATAGGCACCCGGCGTGTCAATCAACGTGACG
>CAZEQV010000311.1:0-4459 GCA_964514435.1 uncultured Verrucomicrobiota bacterium | reverse complement strand
GCGGCGTGCCATATTCAGTCGCCAGTTTCTTCAATGCTGCGAGGGTCACCATGATTATTCTCCGTCTTTGAGCAGGAAGTTCTTGAACTGCCAAGGATCACGAAGATCAAGGCTGATCTTGCTGTGCTTCTTGAAAGTGTTGGTGCGACCTTTCAGCGGCGTCCAGTCCTTGGGCATGGAGATCCATTTGCCCAGGTACGGTTTGGCGGTCTTCAAAACGTCTTCATGCGGCAAGTTGTCCGGTACGCACACACCCCGGTCGGGATTCTCAATGATCCAAATTGTGGCGGCGACGACCGAGATGGCCACTTGCATCGTCGTCGCATTCTGGTGCGGAACCAGCCGACGGGATTCTTCGATGCTCAAGTCGCTGCCGATCCACCAGGAATTGTAAACGTGACCCATCAACAGCGCGCCGAGGATGTCCGAGCCGCCGGTAATCTCGTCGTTCATGATCCGCGCCCGCGGCTGCAGCACGTAATTGTATCCGCGCAGTTCGTTCAACGAAGCAATCGCCGCATCGCACGGGCAATACGCATAGTGGACGGTGGGACGATAGAGCGCTTGGCCGTTTTTCCAAACTGTCAGATGATCCGAGATGGTGAAAGCTTCGCCGTGGCGCACGACCATTCCGTGGATCGCGTAGTCCGGTACCCATGACCGCACCCAGGTGTTGATGCCCATGCGCGCCATGCAAATCTGGTTGCGCGGCCCTTCGCGATGGACGCACGCAGCGGGGGGCAGTTCCTTCTCGTGAGTGCCCCATCCCATTTCCGCGGTGGTGGTGCCCTCTTCCCGGAATCCTTCTACGCTCCACGTGTTGACAAATTCATCCACCTGCTTGGGCACATTGGAAATCTGCGTGTCGCGCTCGCTGCAATGGATCACTTTCACTCCAAGTTTCATCGCCAACAAATTGAAAGCCTGCCGGTGGATCAACTCTTGGATCTCTTCCGCCCGGCGGCCGGTGGCTTTCCTGTCCTTGATCATACGGCGGCCGATATCAATCAAGCCTTGCTTCGTGAAATGCGAAATCAGACCGGGGTTGGCCCCGTGCTCCAGTACCGCCGTCGGTCCCGGCTGGTTCCACTTCGAAACCATCTTTCGCAGTTTCATGTGCCGCCAATACAACGTCATCTTTTGCGGCGGGGCGCCCTTGGCGTTCTCGTAGGGATCCCACAACTCGACCGATGTGTTCAGGTAACGGACGCCCTGCTCGTGGCACCACTGCACGATCTCGCAACAGTCAATGTTCCACGCCAGATCAATCAGAATGTCGCCGGCGCGCAGATGCTTCCGCAACAGCGAGTCGAGATTGTCCCGTTTGACCTGCTGGCGAACGAACTTCACGCCCTTTTTCAGCCACGGCGCAAGGATGTCGCGGCGATCTTCAAAGTCCATCACTGTCACGTTCGCGGCCGGCACCTTCAGATGCTGGAACAGGATGGGCAGGGTGCACTGGGCCACAGCCCCGTAACCGACGAACAGGATGCGGTTCTTGAACTCAATCATGATCTCATTATTCTCCAGAAAGTTTGTGGCGCACTCTGTCGAAATCCCCACACCCTGACAAGTGTTTAGTTTGCCTGCCGGCAGTTTTTCGCTATCGTGCGCCCCATGCTCCAGTCCTTGCGCATCCGAAACCTTGCCATCGTCGAGGATCTGCGTGTCGAGTTTGGCGACGGGTTGAACGTCATCACCGGCGAAACAGGCGCCGGCAAATCCGTCATCGTCGGCGCGCTCAACCTCATCCTCGGCGACCGCGCCGACAAATCACTCCTGCGCGCCGGCTCGGACCAATGCACCGTCGAGGCCGTTTTTGAAGCGTCTGCTCCCGACGTGCTCGCCGAGCTGGGCCTGCCGGAAACCGGCGACCTCATCATCCGTCGCCAATTCAGCGCCACCGGCACGAACAAGAATTTTGTGAACGACAGTCCCGTCACGCTGCAAACGCTGAAACGATTGGGCGACCAGCTTGTGGACATGCACGGGCCGCACGATCATCAATCACTGCTCAGCCGTGAGTTCCAACTCGATCTTCTCGACGTGTTTGGCCACATCGACCTTGCCCCGTACCGGGAATCTTACCGACTCTGGCTCGATCTGCAGCGGCAACGCGCCGAACTCGATGCGGACAGTGGCGGCGACGTGGCCCAGCAAATGGATTTTCTACGGTTCCAAGTCAAAGAGATCGAAGAAGCAGACCTGGACGGGCTGGATGAGAACGAGCTGTTGGCCGAACACACGCGCGTGGCCAACGCTGCCCGCATCCTCGAACTCGCGGAATCTTGCCGGAGCGCGTTGGTGGAAGATGAGTCGGCTGCGTTCAACGCGTTGGCCACGGCGCAACGCCAGCTTGCGGAACTGGCCGGCATCGTTCCCGAAGCGGAAACGTGGCGGGCGGAAGCAGCCGCCTTGGCCGGTCAGGTTCAGGAGTTGGCGCAGACCATCATCCGGTATGCCCAGCGGATCGATGCCGATCCGCAACGGCTCGCGTGGTTGGAAGAACGATTGAGCGCGGTCCAACGGTTGAAGCGCAAGTACGGCGGCGACCTGTCGGCTGTGTTGGCGTTCCTCGGCAACGCCAAACAACGTCTTCACAACCTCGAAACCCGCGGTGTACGCGCAGCCGAACTCGATAAAGCAATTGCCACGGCGGCCGGTGAGGTGGAGAAACGCGGCCGCGAACTTCGCAAGAAGCGCCAGACCGTTTCCAAGAAACTAGCCACCGCGATCACCAAGGAGCTCCGCGACCTCGGGTTTGCCCACGGCGCGTTCGATGTGGCGCTCGCGGCGGCCAATGCGCCCGGTCCTGCCGGCATGGATGAGATTGAGTTTGCCTTCACGCCCAATGCGGGGGAACCGGCCCGTCCGCTGCGTCAGATCGCCAGCAGTGGCGAGGTCTCACGCGTGATGCTCGCCGTCAAGGTGGTGTTGGCGGCGCACGACAAAATACCGGTGCTGGTTTTCGACGAGATTGACGCCAACGTGGGCGGAGAGATGGGCAACGCCATTGCGGAAAGATTGCGAACCGTGGCCGGTAGCCGGCAAGTGTTGTGCATCACACATCTGCCGCAGGTGGCCGCGCGCGGCGCGAATCACTTCGTCGTGACCAAACAAGTCCGGGTGGGTCGCACTTTGGCTGGCATCCATGCGGTGACCGGTACGGAACGGGTCGAGGAAGTGTCGCGGATGTTGGGCGGCAAGAATCTCACCAGCGTGACCACGAAGCACGCCGAGGAACTGCTGAAGCGTAGATAGGAAGGGCGACTTTTAGGCTTCGGGAAGATTCTCAAGATCATCGAGGTCCTTGTGACGACCAGATGCCCTCTTGAGTTTTCGCAACCACGCCAGCGAAACAATTCGCACGCCGTCAACCAACAGACAGTCTTTCCACAATTCATCCACGTTGGTATCGGGAAAACCCGGCACGTAATCGTAGATATCGAGGAACCCGCAATTCGTTGTCAGCATGAGAAGATGTCGAGATTGCAGTTGAGACATGGAGGTGGGCACCAACCTTTCCAAGCCGGTTGCGGGGTCGCGTTCATCACTTATCCACTGCGCGTGGATGGATTGAAGCGCGTTCAACAAACGGCATTCATTCTCGACGGTGCGCCGAAACACAATGTCCAGGTCTTCGGTTGTGCGTATGTAGCCATGGCTCATGACGGCATGTCCGCCAATCACCACGAAATCAACCTCGTGACGCTTTAATACTTCAAGAAGACCCAGCGAATTGAAGTCACTCGCGGGGGGCATGGACAGCTCGTTTTGCAAGATTTCTCTCCCAGAATCGGCGGAAGGCTTCCGGGGAAGATGCCAGGATTTGATTGGCGCGCCGTTCCAACTTGGAAAATTTCTCCCACCGTTGGCGGGGTGTGAGCTTCCAGTCGGCGCGCGATTGAGGACGGGAAGATTCCATGGCAGAAACGTAGGCAAAACCGCCTCCGCTCGCAACTCTTGTGTTGGATCACTGCGTGCCGAGTTTGGCCAGCAGACCTTTGCGGCGGGCGACTTCGTACATGTGATGGAAGAACCAGCCGGCGGCAGTCAGGTAAACCAGGTTCAATCCAAAGGCGGCGATGAGGTTGCCGGCGGAAACACCCTTGCCGGCCAGCACGGCGCGCATTCCTTCAAATACATGAGTGGCCGGTATGCACAGGGCCACCGGCTGTATCCACTTGGGCAACACTTCCAGCGGGTAGAATACGGCGGCGATCGGTTGCACCAGAAACGGCACGCCCCACGCCAGCGCTTCGGCGCCTTGTCCCCACCGCATGATCAATCCTGTTGTGACCATTCCCATGGCCCAGCCCATCAACAGCAAGTTCGCAAAGAACGGGATCAGCGGCAGTCCCAGGGAAAATAGGTTGAACGAATACAGCGACCACGCCAGCACGACCAGCACTGCCACCGTCACGCAAATCCGCAGCAATCCCACCATGTATGTGGCCAC
>CAZEQV010000310.1:0-4474 GCA_964514435.1 uncultured Verrucomicrobiota bacterium | reverse complement strand
CGCCGTCAAACTTCTCGATGAACTGATCGCGGCCCGGCCGACGGTGTATCGTCCCCGTCTTCTGACAGCGTATCTCGCAAAAGACGTGGGCTTGGCCGGCACGCTCGCAACCGAAAACCCGGCGTCACCGGAGGCGCAACTCGTGCTCGAACTTCTCGGGCAACCATCCGCCAGAGCGGCGTTGCTGCGTGACAATCCCGAAGCAGCGGAACAAGTCGAGGCGTTCCGTCGGGAACTGACGGAGGGCCAGTGGCAATACGTCCGCCGCTACAACCCGCTGTTGCCGAAGGCAGGAACGAAATGAATCTTTCCATCCACCTTCCCGCGCAACGGAGTTGCGCGGGAACCTTGGCAAAACGGAGTTTCGAAACAAGATGGCTGTGGGTGTTCTGCTTGTCTGTCGTGTGCTCCTACGCCGCCGAAGACCCGCGCTCTTTCCTGCCGGACTATTCCGAAGGACTGACTGGCAGGCTCGGACCGTTCTGGTGGAGCCGGGCGGCGGACCTCGGCGAGGACGCCCGTTTCTGTGATGCCGATGGCCGACCACGGACGGATGGCGACTATCTCTGGTGTTTCCAGTTCAACCGCGCCAAACGCACCAAAGGTCTCACCAACTTCGTCCACGCGCGCAGCAACTTCGTCAGCCGCGATGCCACGCTGGCGTTCACCGTTCAGCCCGTTCACATTCTCCACAACACCACCGGCGCGCACAACTCCAAGATCATCTTTGGCTACATGGAGAAGCACTGGCCCTTCCAACACGCCGACAACTGCGACCTCGCGCACTTGGCCGGAGCGGACCGCGTGGTGGTGTTCTTCCCGGTCCGTCACGACGGTGCCAAGTCGAACCATCTCGACCAAGCGATCTACCACGTCAATCCGAACTACGGCGCGCAGACGCCGTGCGTGATCGAGTTCAAGGCCGGTGAGATCATCAGTTATGATTGGTTTCGCAACCCGGCCAACCTCGACGCCCACATCCTGTTTGATCTCCAACCGCACGTGAAAGGGATGCGGCCCGGCATCGAGAAACCCGTGTTACGCTTCGACCTGATCGGCGACGGCGGTTGGCGATTGGCGATCAACGACAAGGTCTTCACCCACGAGTCACCGGGCGCGAAGCCGTACACGGTCAACGTCACGCCCACCAACAGCGCATGGGCGTTGAGCGTGTTCAGTCCCGGCGGCAGTCCGCCGGACACCTCTGAGATTATCCTCGGTCTGAAACCCTACGATCGCGTTACCGGCGGGGAAGTGCCTTGGCCGGACCGGAAAGTTCGCGTTCGCGACACGGCGATCAGGATTGATGGAGCAAAGTAGGCTTCAACCTGTTTGTTGAAGCGGAAGTGATTCCTTGCTACATAGAGTTCATGAAGAGACTGGTCCTGCTGATGTTCCTGCTCTCGGCGAGTGCCCGGGCAGACACCATCGCCGGTAACACAGTCGTCCTCGACGGGCAGAACAAGATCATTCCTTGGTATTCGCCGTCCAGTCACGCGTTCAGCGAGTTCCTGCACCGGCGATGGAATTTCATCAAGACCAGTGTGCCGAAGTGTGCCGGCACTGGTGCGATCACGAATTACCCACAGTATTATTTCTATGACGGCTTTGTAACGACCCAGACGGATATCGTCCCAGACTACTGGATGAATGACATCGGTGAGAAGATTCCAAACTGGTTTGAGTCGGCACGTCTCTACTATGCCTACACCGGCGATACGAACGTGATGAATATTGTTCGCAGTTTGATGGACTACTTCATCGCCAACGGGACGAGCGCCACGAACTTCGCCTGGCCCAGTTTCCCCTACACGACCGCGAACCACGGCGAAATGGTCGTGGACGGTTTCCAGTCGACATTCGCGGCGCACGAGACGCACGTGGATCATGCCGGCGACATGGGACTTGCCTACTATGGCCTTTACCGGTTCACGGGTGAGGCGAAGTACCTAACCAACGCGCTGCACGTCGCTGACGTGCTCGCGACCAACGCCCGCGTCGGCACGGCTACAGAATCGGTCTGGCCCTACCGGGTTCGCATGGATACCGGCACGATTACGGCACAGTACGGCGCGAATTGGATCGGCGCGTATGCGTTGCTCGACGCGCTGATTAAGTCTGGACACGGCAACACCAACGCCTATGCGGCGGCACGCACGAAGGCTCGTGATTTCATCCGTCAATTCCCGATGCAGACGGGTTACTGGACCGACGGCCACAGCGACAACCCGGTGAATAGCAACACCTACAAGAGCAACATGAGCAAGAGTAATACGGCGTTGTTCATGTTCGACCACGCTGAATTTGATCCGGGATGGCGGACGAACATACCGGCCATGATTGACTGGACGGAAACCAACTTTGTCTATCGCACCAATGGCAGCGAACCGGCGGAGGCGTTCGGTGCGCAGATTGTCGGCGAACAGGATGGTTTCAACATCAAGATGGACTACCAGACCGCGCGGCACGCTGCCGAATGTGTCCGGTGGTTCCGACATTCGGGCGCCACGAATTACTTGGAGAAAGCCTACCGGTCATTGAGTTGGGTGACATACTGCAGCGATGCCAATGGACGCGCCACCGAAAGCCCTTACTCGCTCAACATCGCCACGTGGTGGTCGGACTGCTACGGCGAATGTCCCCGGATGTTTTACCACGCTTTTGCAGCCATGCCGGAATGGGCGCCGCCCGGCGAGGATCATATTCTCTACAGCTACGGTGTGCTGACCGGCGTGGTGTATCAAGTCGGGTCAGTCCAATATCACGCCACCGAGCCGGCGGACCAGGAATACTTGCGGGTGAGTTTTCTGCCTGACTCCGTGACGTTGAACGGGTCGGCGCTTTTAACTTGGCAGTCGCGACCCCTCGGGGGTGGTGACTATGCGATCACAGTCACACACACCAATGCCGGCTTGGTTCGTGTGGCCGCCAATCCGGCCACGTTGCCGCCGAGTGTGAGCCTGACCGGACCCGCAAATGGCGCTTCCTTTTCGGCTCCGGCAATCATTGTGTTGACTGCTGCCGCGACCGGCTATGCTGGCATCGTCACCAATGTTGAGTTCTTCAGCGGCTCGGACAAGATTGGAGAGGATCATACCGCTCCGTACCGTTACACGCTGACCAATGTTGCGAGTGGCACCTACACCTTTACCGCTCGTGCCACGGACAGCACTGGATTGATGCGGACATCACTGGCGGTCAGCGTGAGCGTGATTGGTTCGCCGCCGCCGTTCTTGGGAAATCAAGAAGAGGGAACATTCACCGATTACATGTGGGACAATGGTCCGTGGATCAACGC
The DNA here is from genome assembly GCA_964514435.1 of uncultured Verrucomicrobiota bacterium. Classification (GTDB taxonomy): domain Bacteria; phylum Verrucomicrobiota; class Verrucomicrobiia; order Palsa-1439; family Palsa-1439; genus CAZEQV01. The sequence goes on along the minus strand of CAZEQV010000310.1, from coordinate 1,176 downwards.
CACACGATTTGTTGCGAACAGCAGTTTCACAGCTACGACGATGTTCGCCAAGATCACCGCGCTTACAGGTAGATATAAATGTGCCATGTATGCTGGATCCAGTGCAGTGACCAATCTGCTCTCCGGTGCCGCTGAAGTAATCAATCCGCCCACCAACGGTTGGTATCAATTCGCGTTGGCCTCCCCGGTTGTTGTCACCAACGGTCACGCTTATTGGCTCGCGATATGGTCTGACAGTTCTCAAGCCCATGTGTACGCCAAATCGGGTGGCACGCTTCGCTGGGCGCAACACAATTACGGTCCATGGCCGAATCCGCTTACCACCAGCGGTGGCGGCAGCAGTACTTACTCAATCTACGCAGCCGGTGCCCCGCCCTCCAACTTTGAGAACTGGAAATTGGGTTATGGTTTGAGCGGTGCCGCTGACTCGTCCGATGACGATCAAGATGGCGTCCCGCTGCTGACGGAATACGCTCTCAATGGCAATCCGTTTCTGGCCGACAGCGCCGCGCTCGCTCCACTGGTCGAGGTGAAAATGCATGAAGGCACTGGGTATTTGACGCTCATGTACACGAAAAACAAACTCGCGACAGATGTAACGGTGTTGGCTGAGGCAACCGGGAACGTGACCGGTGCGTGGAGCACTGCCGCAACTGACGTGGAGCAGTTGTGGCAGGTGGCGGACGGATTCAGTACGCAAACAATCACCGCTCGCGATAGAACAGCCGCGTCGGCGGCTAACGCACGATTCATGAGGCTCAAGATTACCAGACCTTAGAGGATCTTAGTGGGTCGGATGAAGATTATTCCATGCGACATTTCCTATGCGGCTGACGTTCTCGAAATCTTCAATGATGCCATCGTGAACTCCACGGCTCTTTATGAATACAAACCGCGAACCATGGAAACTGTGCGGTCTTGGTTTGAGTCGAAGGCAACGGGCAACTATCCAATCTTGGGATCTGTAACCGGGGACGGTGAGTTGATGGGTTTTGGGAGTTACGGACCCTTTCGCCATTTTCCAGCGTATAAGTACACGGTTGAACATTCGATTTATGTGGCGCCCAAGTTCCGAGGACAAGGCATCGGAAGGGGATTGCTGGAGGCTGTGATCGCCCGGGCGCGTGAACAGAACTATCACGTACTCGTGGGAGCGATTGACGCGCAAAATGCGGC
>CAZEQV010000309.1:0-4486 GCA_964514435.1 uncultured Verrucomicrobiota bacterium | reverse complement strand
ACGCTCGGCCCGTCAAGTTGGGCGCGATGGTGCGCGGCTAGCCAGACACACCCGCGCGGCGTAGCGTGCCATGCCTCGGCGTTCCCAGCCAGGCACGCGAACTTCAGGCCTGCGCCACCGATGCCCTCTGGCTCTCGTCACTACGCGTACGTTACGAATCTCTCCGTTTCCAGTCGCATGGAAACCATCCTCTAAGTCACGGTCACTAGCACTTTGTGTTTCTCGCCGTCCCCTTGCGGCGTGATGACGTTGCCGGGGAGTTTCTTGCCGTCGAGGGTCACACTCATCTTGCCCTTCTGGATGCCGGCAGGCTTCTGGATCGTGATCTCGTAGGTCGCGCCGCGGTATTGGCGGGTCATCTTGGCTTGGGTCCACGCGCTCGGGAGACACGGGTTGATGTGCAGGCCGTCCATTTCGGGGACGATGCCGAGCATGTGTTCCCAGACGTTGAGCAGCGTCCAGCAGGCGGTGCCGGTCGCCCAGGCGTGACTGCCTTCGCCGGGACGGCCGCTTTCCTTGGCGTAGATGAATTGGCAGGCGGCGTACGGCTCGATCCGGTAAAGGTCGGGATCGGCTTCGTGGCGCGTGGGCGGGAGCATCTTCTTGATGATCTCGTAGGCCTTGTCGGCCCGACCGGCCACGCACTCGGCCCAGATACGCCAGCGGCTGTTGTGACCTTGCAGCGAGCCATTCTCTTTGGTGCCGGGATAGAAACGGCTGATGATGCCGACGCGCCGGTTGGGTTCCGGGAATGGCGGATAGAAACAGTAGCTGCCCCACGGCGTGTCGAGGTACTTCTCGAACGCGGTAAAGATTTTCTTCTGTTTCTGATCGTCGGCGATACCGGCCACGACGGCGAAGCTGTTCGGGTTGGCATAGATCATCCCGGCATCGGTGTTGTTCTTGGAGCCGGTCACCCAACCGTCGTCGTGCGTCGCGCGCCAGTACCAATCGCCGTCCCAGCACAACTCGTTGACCTTGTGTTTCAGCATCGCAATGCGCGCCTTGTACTCGGCGAGCTTGCCGGTATCGCCCATCAGTTCCATCGCGGCGTAGAAGCCCTCGATGCAGATGACGGCCCAGCCGGCGTTCATCACCGACTCGCCTTTGCGCTGATTGCCCATCTGATCGAGCGCGTCGTTCCAGTCGGCCTTCAAGATCAACGGCAGACCGCGCTCGCTGAACTGCGTCCAGAAGAACTCCAGCGACTTCAGGCAATGCTCGTACACCGTCGCCGTCTCCTCGGTGAAACCGCCTTCGGGTTTCACAAACGGCGTGCGCTCGTTGAGGATCGAAACGTCACCGGTCTCGCGCAGATACCGGGCAATGATGAAACACGGGTTGAGCGGGTCGTCGCTGTGGAACGTCCGCGTGCCGGTCTGACTAATGAAATTACCACCGTGCGCCCAGTCGCCGCCGGGGAACTGCCAGATGAAGATGCGTTTCAACAGGATGTCACGAACCCAAGCCGGGTCCTGGGGCAGACGCGACACGGCATCCTGACAGGCGTCGCGGACGCCGTAGTTGTAGATGCCGAAGTAACAGTAGCCGGTATTGCGATTCCACCACGACAGATTTGCCCCCTGATACTTGAACCAGTAGTTGACCAGCGTATCGAGGTCCTTATCGGGCGTCTCGATCTTCGGCGTGCTGACGACGTTCGTCCAGTAGGCCTGATTGTTCGCGAACGCGGCGTTCGCCTGCTCGACGGTCAGATACGTACCAGTCAGCGCCGAAGCATCGGCTGCTTCGCGCGGCACGGCGCCGAAGAGCAGGACGAACTCGACCGACTGCCCCGGCTCGATTTCGAACCGGTGCTGCAACGCTTCGCACGCATCCCGGCCTTCGCCGATGGCATTGCGAAGTTTGCCGGTATCCATCACTTGCGGATTCGACAAGTCCCGGTAGCTGCCAATGAACTCGTAGCGGTCGCCTTCGTAGCCGGTCACGGGCGCGCTGCTGGCAAGGAAGACCGCCTTGTCGAACGGGATGTTATTGCCCTCGCTGTTGCACGCCTGCCATCCGCCGATGTACTTGATCCATTGCATCGAACGCGTGTAGAGCACGCCGTCCTTCTGCTCTTGCCGGTTGAACAGCGTGTAGAACTCGCGCCACGAGGTGTCCTCAAACCAGTTGCCGAGCGCAATCTCGACGTAGCTCGTAGCGCTCACCACGCGGCGACGCTTCGATTTGTTGGTCAACTTCACCTTCCAAATGATGCACGGGTCGCCAACGTCGTCGCCCTTGCTGGTCTGCGCATCCGGCATCGGCGTGAAGTAGAGCTGTTCCGCTTCGAGGCCGTCGTTGCGGGCGACAATCCGGTTGTAGCCGAGCCCGACATGGCATTTCCACGAGGTGAGCGGCCGTGTCGGCGGATAGCCGTTCGCGTTCCACCATTTCCCGGTCTCCTCGTCGCGGATGAACAGGAACTTGCCGACGGTATCGCGCGGCACGCCGTCAATGTGCCAGCGCGAGATGCGCCCGACGGTCGGGTTGCCGAGGAAATCGAACCCGCCGCCGATGTGCGAGATGACATTGCACCACGCACCGTTGGACAACACGTTCATCCACGGCCGGTCGAGCAGCGGATTGGTGATGATGAATTCTTTGCCGTTCTTCGAGAAATTGCCGTATTTGGTGGTTTTCATAGGGGAATTTGCGTTCTGCGTGGTTGGTTGATCGTCACCGCACTATCGAATCCAACTTCTCCCGCAGGATGCGCCATAGGCTCAACAGCGGGCTGACCATGTTGGTTGAGACCATCACCGTGTTGCTCGGCCTGGCTTGAAACTGAAAAAATCGCGCCATCGACGGTTGGGATTATCTGCAAGATAACGCTGACGGAACGGGCGTTCACTTTATCTCTGACTGCGCCTGCTCGGTCCTGTGTTTGTGATAAGGGTCGATGCGCATGCTCAATGCGATGCGATATTCCTCGCGTGCCTTGGCGGTTTCGCCTTTCGCGACAAACGCCTGGCCCAGATGAAAGCGGGCGCGGGCGGCCAAGTCTTCGTGTGCGGAGCGGGTCACCATGTCAAAGTACGCAATCGCCTTGTCGAGATCCGGTTCACCCTCGCCTCCGGTCAGGCAAATCAATCCTGCGCCGAGCCGAGCAAGATCACTGTAGCGCGAACCAGCAAACTCGGCGCTGAATCTCTCCAAGGCCTGCACCGTGCCAGCGGGGCAAGGAGAATATTTCCGCACTGTCCATTCGCTGAAATATTTGCCCAAATCAGTACGGGCTACGACCTGATGCGCTTTATTATCGATGCCTCGCGGTTGCCGAACCTCCACTCGCATTGGTTCACAGGTATAGCTGCCGACATTTACTTTGATCCAGTATTCGCCAGATCGAGAAAATACAGGTCGCCCCGGGTGTTCATAGTCCAACTGGATGATCATCCGTTTTACCTCATGGGGTTCAAAGACCTTGCTGCTAAGAGCAGGTGGCGTCCGGATGGGCTCTCGGCTTGGGACATAGACGCGCCATTCAACTTCGCCGTCTTTGATCTCGCCAACAGTGACAGTTGTCTTCCAATGATCCCGGGCTATCTGGTCCGCGTCACTCTCATTTAATAGACTCATTCGAATGCCGACTGGCTCACAAGGCAGCGACGACTGGGCTGCCTCCAACGTGCATCGAATCACAGAAAGCGCGTTTCGCTCGGCTTCTTGAGCATGGGCCGCCCAACAGGCCAATACGATGCTCCCGATGATCCACCATGATGACATAGTTCTAATCTTATTTCGGTTCATGGCTTCCTCCCGGGGCTTCTTACCCGCTGCCGGAGTTTGACAATATCCGGCACACTAAATTTGGATCCTGACATGAAAAAGTCAGGCCCCATGAAATCTCCTGGGCAGGGGTTGCAGTCAATTAGATCAAACTGGTGTGCGGTTTCGTGGGCAAAACCAGGCGCGGTCAGGTCTGTGGAGCTCTGTAAGCGGAAGTCCCGGATCTCTTCCATGAAAAGAAGAGACCCAATTCCTTCTAGTTCGCTTGTGACTCCCGCAAGCCTCGGCTCAGAATTTGGATCAGTATCTCCGCGGATGTCACTGGGATCGGTCACCGCATCATAGGGATGGCCCTGAAACGCGGTGAGGACATACGCGACCCAGAACCCATTGGCGCGGTTTCCATCGGATTCGAGAGCGTTTGCGGACGTAAGCACGGCATTCATTGCCGCAAACGACGTCGTGTCCACGTTGAGAACAAACGGGACATTGAGCTTGTTGTTGTTGGGGTCTCCTCCGCCGTCAATTTTCGGCAGAATGTACGCAGGCCGATATTTCTCCTCCAGCAAACCAGCCACGGCTGCATTGTTTAAGTTCGTGGGCATGATTGAGTCACCGTCATCATCGTGAAGGATGAAGGGCATCTTTGGCGGCACTCCCAGCACGGTTATGGTGCTGGCTGAATTGGTGAAGATCAAGAAACTCGCGCCTGGCACGTCGAACTGTGCGCCGGTAAAATTGTTCGTGCCCA
>CAZEQV010000308.1:0-4497 GCA_964514435.1 uncultured Verrucomicrobiota bacterium | reverse complement strand
CAACACCACGATCAACATCACATACGGAAACTTCTGACGGAACGTGACCGCGTCCCTGAGCATGTTCCACTTCTCGTCAAACGGCCCGAAGAATGTCGTGCGCACCGCCCACAACAAATAGGTGGTCGTGACCACAATGCCCCAGACCGCGCAAATCGTGGCGATGCGGAACACGGTCGAGCCTTGCGACCACGCCCCGATGAACACCATCACTTCGCTCGCAAAATTCGCAAACCCCGGCAACCCGCTCGACGCCATGACCGCCATCACCATGCAGACACCGATGAACGGTATCTTGCGTGCCAGCCCGCTCATGTCCGGTACGTTTCGGTTGTGGGTCTGATGATAGAAAAACCCGATCAACGAGAACGTCAGCGCCGCCATCACGCCGTGCGCAAACATCAACAACACCGCGCCGCTTACGCCTATGACGTTCAGTGTCGCAATCCCCAACATCACATACCCCATGTGACTGACCGAGCTGTAGCCGATGACAAACTTCCAATCTTTCTGGGTCAACGCCGCTAGACCGGCGTAAAGAATGTTGAAGATGCAAAGGATCGCCAACAACTCCATCCAGTGTCGCGCGCCTTCCGGCAACAAAGGCAAAGCCAACCGGATGATGCCGTATGCGCCAAGTTTCTTCAGCACCCCGGCATGCATCATCGAAGCCGCCGTCGGCGCTGCCGCATATCCGAGCGGCGACCACGTATGGAATGGGAACAGCGACGCCAAGAAACCAAACCCGAACAACAAACAGGCAAACACCCATTTTTGAGTACTCCCGGCCAGCCGCAGATTCTCCTTCAACTCCACCATGTCGAACGTCTTGCCCCCCGCGTAATACATCGTCAACAACCCGATCAACGCCAGCACCGCGCCCGCCGTCAGATACAGCGTCAGCTTCATCGTGGCGTATTCTTTTGTCCGTCCATGCTTCCCTGCCGGCAAGGAGCCATAGATGCCGATGAGCAGGTACATCGGGATCACAGCCAGCTCGTAGAAGAAATAGAAGAAGAACATATCCATCGAGCAGAACGTCCCGCTGATGCCCGATGTGAGAGCCAAGAACAAAATGTAATATTCCTTCTGCCGGTCATGGATTTCATGGGAAACCAGCACACCGGCAAACGAGACAAGACCAACCAGCAGCAGCAACGTCATCGAGATACCGTCAACACCGAACTTGAGATTGATCCCCAGCGACGGCAGCCATTCGATGGACTTGACAAACTGATACCCGGCATTCTGCCGGTCGAATTGCGAGAAGATGTAAAGCGTCAGCAACAACGACACGCCCGTCGCAAAAATCGCCAACGCCCGAATCGCCCCCGGCCTCCGCGCCGGCAACAAAAACGCCACAAACGCTGATGCCAGCGGCAGCAGAATTGCAATTGTTAACAGGTTTTCCATCTTTCTAAATTGTCATTCCTTCCCAGAGGCCTTACGTGATCGTCGCTCACGTCCTGACGGCTGCGTATACTTCGTCGGCTTGCGCACAGTCTCAGTCGTTTGTCCGTGACTACGAACGCCGTACTGCGCACGCTTCTCAAGCAACACAAGCTCAGTTGCCACTGTCCGAGATTCCAAACCCGATTCCCTCAATACCGAGAGCGGAATCTGCAAAGTATCCAACTGACGCGGCTCGACCTTCAACGCACCGCCTCCATAGGATTTGCCAGCAAAGACCAAATTGGCCAGCGTGCTGGGGTGATTCAGTGCGCGCCAAAGACGCAAAGCGCCTTCGGGGCTTGTGTCGTGCGGATAGACGCACAAGAACCCGGTAAGGGGAACGACACCGGCCTTGTTCAGAATGAAGCGGCAATCTCTACGCCCCAAGTACGCAAAGAGGATTGGCGGCGGTGTGCGCTGCTCCATTTTGTACCAAGGCCGACGGCTTTGAATCAAAGCTCGCTCATTGAGCCTGGAGCGTTCGCCCGCGTCCAAATACGCTTGCAGCGACCGGGGAAAACGATCCTTCGGGGTCGCGTCAAGGTTCAGCAGCCACGTTGGCCGGTTTTCTCTTTCCAGTGCGTTTAACGCGTCCGGCTGCAAGACATCTTCGCGGCAGTCTCGCGTGCGGCCGAGCGCGCGAATGAAGAAGCGCGCGTCCAATTCAAGCGACTTGACCTGTTCTTTCGTCAAAAAGAAAAACTCATTTGCGCCGGTAGCAATACCTCGCATGACTTTGGCATAGCACGAAAGCGGAATGCCTTCTGAGCCAGCGGTTCGAGGCGGCCGTGAAAGTCCGGTGGTCAATCCGTCCGCGATCTTCCGGTAATGCAAAACCACAGCGTCGTCTGTGAACTGTTCAGGTTCCGGCTCATCCAGTGCGTGAAGAATTGCTGCACCGTCGCGATCTCTAACCTGCAACCATTTAAAATGACCGACTGGAGGCGCGTTGGAAATCAAGAACACCATTGCGTTTGTGTCCACATTCGGAAATGGGGCGGCAGATTCAGTAAACGTCAGAACTGCATCGAGCCGGTAGCGTTCACAGAGACGATTCCAAAGCGCCTTCGACGAAATCCCCTCGCATACATCGGCAGGAAGGAGAAACGCCAGCCGACCGGATGGTGACAGATGTTCGAGGCACTTCAAAAGAAAGTACACATGCAGACCGACTCTGCCATCGAGCGCAAAACCGAGAACTCTTTCCGCGAGAATTCGCAGTTCGTTTTTCCGCAAGCCGTCTAATCTGTGATGGCGGATGTAGGGCGGATTGGAAATAATCGCGGGAAACGTGCGACGGGTGCGGCTTGAAATGAAGTCGCCGATCACAATGCGTTCGAGCTCGCCCCGCGAAAGGCTAAGTTTGTGACACTCATCGAGCGCCGCTTGGTGAAGTTCAAACCCATCAAAGTGACCGACATATCCGATCTCTCGCGCTGCGGAAAAGAATGTTCCCGGCCCAACCGCAGGATCAAACAACGTGTCCGGTTGCTGTCCGGTAACCCAAGCAGCCATGACTTTCGCGAGCCAAGGTGGCGTCCAGAATTGCCCCTTCTCCCTGAGAGCTTCTCGTTCAGGGCCGGCGCTTGGCAGTTTCTGAATTGAAGCGTGTTTGATCATGATTTCTGCGCGAGGTCATTGAGAATCGTCATAGCTTCTGCGTCGAGCCGCAGTTTGCCTCCTTGGAACTTAACGTAAGGAAGAATGTGTCCATTCTTGTCCGCGATGCAGTCCGCCACGAGTTTCGGTTCTTGCGCTGCAGTTCCTAATGGATACGCGTAGTGGTAGTAAAACTTGTAAATGATCTTCTTGGTGGTCGCGCCGCCCGGCGCTTGAAAGACTTGCTCCGTTGGCTGAATTAGTCCTTCACGAACCAATTCATCCGCTCGCTTGAGTGGCAAGCCAAAAGCCATGTCGTAGAAGACATGCCAAATGTGAATCGGTATGCCTTGGCTCTTTTGCCAACTATGAAGTGGCGTCCGGTCTTCTTCTTTCAGAATCACTGTCGGAAGCACTGCCGTCTTTTTCAAACCAAGCTTTCCGCCCAAACGCTTTTGCGGTGTAAGCTGGCTATTGAAGTCCGGCATCTGACGTGCCCGCCAAAGGCTGTTCTCGCATTCGATTGCGATGACGGCACGGCCGAGTAATTCCTTCATTCGCGGATCATTCTCTGGCGTGAATGGAAGCTCAGAAATTCCGCCAAGCTCCTTTACCGTTCCTTGAACCTTTCCTTCATCCTTCTTACGGAAAATGAGCAAGTCAGGTCTCTTCACACTGCCGAGTCCAGCCTTCTCCAATCGTTCGAAGTACAACTCGAAGGCGCGAACATCGTTATCCGGCGCAGTTCCACTCGGACCGTACGGTAACGCCATGTACTGACCGGTCTCACTCACAGCTTGAATAAGCCGCTCTTCACTCCATTGTCCTTGCGACCAGCGCATTAAGAAGTCGCTGCCGCGAAGCCGACGCGGGTTCAGAAGGAAATCCGCCCAAGGCACAGGACAAATCCCACGCAACTCAAACTCAATATCCTGAGCAGCGACGCTTAAAGCGTTTTCAAAAATGTGTTGGGCTGTTTTCATCTCATTCACCAATTTCTTCACCTCGCTCAAAGTGCCAAACGAGGCGGTACTTGTCGTTAGGAAACAATTCTCTCACCACTGGTGAGAGAATTCCGGCGCCAGTTGTTGCAGATTTTGCAACAACTCGCTTTCGTGTCGTACCGGCCTCTGGTCGAACTATTCGAAATTGTCGAATAGTTGCCGGCGACAGAGATTCTTCCCCTTCGCGGCTCAGGGCTTCGACAGGACGCTCAGAATGACAATTGGCGAGACGAACCTGTAAGCAATCCTTAATAGTTGCTGGCATCTGTGTGAATCTGTGGCTAAACATTTTCACTTCACCACCACGTAGTAAATGATCACCGTCACGCCGAGGCCGAACAGGAACGCGTAGCTCTGGATGTTACCGGTCTGTAACAGCCGAAGCGTCTTACCGGCCACGCTTGTTGTGCCGGCCAGGCCGCCAATACCTAGTCGTTGCAGC
>CAZEQV010000307.1:1904-4531 GCA_964514435.1 uncultured Verrucomicrobiota bacterium | reverse complement strand
TCCTGCAAATTCGACGCCATCATCAAAGGGTCTGACGGCGAAGGCCATGTGATCCCGCCGCGTCCCGCCATCCTGGAACGGCCCCCCGGCCGCAAGACAACCCAAACGGTGACCGCATGAGGGGACCGTCGGCACATCGCAGCTTCAAGAATAGCACGGTGACAAGAGTCGCATGCTGCTTTGTGCTGGCGTTACTCTGGAGCGCCCCGGCAAGGGCCCAGTCTCCTCGGCCGGACTTTGAAGCGGAATTCCCACGGGCCCATGTTGTCAGCAACCTCAGCCAGTTCGCCGAGGGGTTCAGCCGACCGGACCTGTTCTACCTGCCGTGGGGGGCTTGGTTGTGGAACCTCTATCACACCGAAGTCGAACCATGCTGGGTGGATTTCTCCCAGCATCTTTGGACAGATGCCTTGTGGCAGAGGCTCTCGCTTCCTGAGCCTACTTTCAGCGAACGTTACGGGGTGCGATTGTACCCCATTGAAGTCAGCCTCGACTTGCTGACCGGCAACCTTGTGGTGCGATCCCGTGGTTCGGAGAAAGAACTGGCGCGTGTATATCCACCGAAGGAGTACCGGCCCGGTGCGTGGCCGGTCGGCTCGACGGCCGTCGAGCGAATGTGGAAACAATGGCAGGCGGCGCAGACCACCGGGAACTGGGAGTGGAACTACGGGCCGTTGGAACCGCCGACGTTGGTGTTGCACACGACGGTGGCCGATTTGCGGGAGTGGCCGGTGTACCAGAAGAACATTCTTGCCGAATGGGAAGCATGGTGGGAAGTGGAGCAAACCCGTCTCAAATCGTTGGACCTTGGACTTCAGACCTTGGACTCGGGACTTTCGTCTCCATTGATGTTGATGGGGGGCGAACCGTGCGTGATCACGAACGAAGCGGCGGCGTTTGCGGTGTTGGCGGTGTGGCAGGAGACGAATCATTGGACGCGCGTGATGTTCGAGAGTTGCCGCGATCATCATTACGTGATGGTCTCGACCGATGAACTGAGCAGCAACACGGTGTGGTCGGTGCGGGACCTGGTGCCGGGCGAGGATGGGTACACGGTGTGGACGGACGAGACGACGACTGCCGAGACGGAGAAGCGGTTTTACAAGGCAGCGCGGTTGGATCCGTTGGGGGATTTTGACGGGGACGGGATGAGCAACGGCGATGAGTTGGCCAACGGCGTTGATCCCACGAACCCGGACACCGATGGCGACGGCATACCGGACGGGGACGACCCCGACCCGCGCGATCCGGATGTGACGCCGCAGACGGGATCGGCGTTGGTGCGGGTGCACAACGCATACGGAGTTTATACGAACAACGGCGCGGCGGTGTATGTGCAGGCGGATGCCCGGTCGGTGGTGACGAACCTACCGGTGAACATTGTGGCGGCGGAGTATTTTCAGACGGTGGCCGGCAGCAATGGCACGGGCGTGGCGATGAGCGCGTTGGACGGCTCATTCGGTTCAACCAATGAGACAGTGACCGCGACGTTCACGCCGAACTTTCCTGCCGGCCAACGTCACGTGCTCTGGCTGCACGCGCAACGCAGCGACGGCGAATGGAGCCCGTTCGTGAAGGTGATCGTGAATCCGAACGTAGAGGATATCCTCGCGAAGATTCAGGCGAACTATTCGCAGATATCTTCCATTACATATACCGCTACAGTAGATCAGATTTTTGAGGGCGAGGTGGTTCGAAGCGAGGTCGTTGCCGTCACACAGAAGTCCCCCTACAAAGTGCGTTTGGACAATCAGACAACGAGTGCGACCACAATTGTGAATGGAAACGCCATTGGAGTAATCGGTCTGAATGGACAAATCACGCCCTTCTATGTTGCCCATGGTTCTGATGCGACACCTGATGGCAATAAGAGCAATTACTGCTATTGGGATATTGATCGGTTCCGCCAACAACATCAAATGGGGCCGATCACCGCTGTAACAAACGGCGTTTGTTTGTACAGGATCATGGCCGTACCGGTGCCGGAGAGCAAATTGCCCTACGACTCGATTGGCATCGAAGTGGATTACAGATATGGCGCAGTTACCGGCATAGAGTACTTGGAGGCGCAGACAACCTTGATGGAAGTAACTCAGGACTCGGCACGCGAGATTGCTTCCGGGGTTTGGTTTCATGCACTACAAAGAGCGAAGATGCCTGTTTTTGAGGATTGGATCATCGAACGAAGGGAGGATATCCAGTCCCCCACAATTCAAATCAATACTGGTACAATTCCAGACTCCTTGTTCGAGTTCTGACCCATGAATGAAGGCGAATCACAATGAGAATCGCAATATTGACAGCCATCGCAACGGCCTTGAGTGGATGTGCATTCACTTCGGGTGTGTTAGGGCAATCCGGTGTCATTCGCGTTACGTATTACGCTCCCGCGTGGGGACCGCATGAGAAGGGCGAGGAAGTGGTGTACTTCCTTAAACAGGTGAGCTTCGAGTCGGACCGGGACGCTGAGGATCGCATCTATTTTTGCTCTGTCAAACCCGATGGCACCGACCGCCAAGAGATCGCCCAACTGTGGAAGGATGAAGGCCAGTCGTTTGAGAACTACGCCAATGCGGTCACGATGGAAGTCAACCCGGCAACAAAGCGGGCATCCATCGGCGTCGCCT
>CAZEQV010000307.1:0-1894 GCA_964514435.1 uncultured Verrucomicrobiota bacterium | reverse complement strand
CGCCTGGGGCGAGCGCGGGGGGATTTTCGTGGTGGGATTGGACGGGAAGGAACTACAGCGCGTGTGGCCAAAAGAATGGGATAAGGAACGGCCGGATGGCGCCGGTTATCCGACGTGGTCGCCGGATGGGCAATGGATTGCGTTTGAAGAGAAACGAACGTCGAAAGGCGGGGGCTATGACTACCGCCAGATCGTGAAATGTCGTCCCGACGGCACCGGGTATATGCGACTGACAGAACGGGACGGTTACAAGATCAACATCCAACCCGCATGGTCACCGACGACCAACGTGATTGCCTACGTGCACCATCCAAACGGATACCCCGGGCAGAGGTTCCTCTGGCTGATGGACGGCGACGGCAACCACAAGCGGGAGACAAAGATCTGGGGCGACTTCCCCCGGTGGTCGCCGGATGGGAAATACATTCTCCAGAGTGGCGAAGTGGTGTTTGATGTCACAACTGGGAAACCTGCTGCTGAGAAGCCGGCTAAGGTTTGGAGTGGTAATTGGATCTATCCGAAATGGGGGAAGAGCGGGCTGCTTTCCGTTGGGCCTATAGACATTAGCTTCACTTCAACGGATAAAGTTTACTCTGCGCAGTTGTTGAGAAACGTATCTCGAAGAAGCAATATTGCGGACCTTGGAAAGGAGCAGTTGCGATGGTGACCATTTCTCGAATTCGGATTCTCGCATACTTGCTCACTGGGGGCTTCGCATTGGACACCTTCGCACAGACTGGTCGCATTGTGCCATGGAGCGATGGCGATCTAACCACTACAGGCCGCTGTGTCATTGCCAATCATCCCGAGCCCGTTGTCTTCGTTCATGGAATTACGGCCTCGCGCCTGAACTGGGAGAAGGTCATCCAGAACCTTGGTGACACCAACCAATGGTTCGACTCGTATCACTACTTGCGGCAGGCGGTGACAAATGCCTATGAATCCGCGAATCCCCCCACGGAAGACTACCTTGCGAACACCAACGATGTGCGGGCGATTCCGTTGGACGACCGCAACCAGTACCGGGAGATTGAGAAACCATATCTGCACACGTTCAACTACGGACGGCACTCCAAGCGGAAGCCGCTGCCGGTATTGCCACTGGACACCTTCGCTGTGCCGACAAACGTGACCGCGACGATTCGCGCCCGTGTCTCGCGTCAATCCCACGATTTGGTGGAATGGAATTCGTGGCAAGCGCCAACCGGCGATTATCTCGACGGACGAAAGACCTTGAGAGTGCGGATCGATGAACTTCGTCAGGCATACACAATGCCGGGTCAACCCACGCCGCACGTGATTCTCGTGGGGCATAGCCTCGGCGGATTGGTGATCTGTGATTATCTTCAGCGCAAAAATGCCGATTTGCAGGGCGATCCCATTGTCCCCGTTCGTCGGGTCGTAACCATTGACTCGCTCTTGTGGGGAAGTCCGCTGGGAAATTTATTGGTCAACTGGGATCATCGTCCGTGGTGGATGTTTCCTCACAAAGCGGTAGGAAACGCAGCCGGCGTGGCAAATCCAGCTTTGGGCGTCTGGATTGAGAATCACAACGGTGCTTCCCGATATTTCACGATGAATTTGCAGGACGCCATCGCCAAGAGCAACATTCCGCCGCTTACAACTTCGGGTGTGTTGTTCTCCAACAGTGCGTTCCAAGCCCGGTTGCACACGGTTCCCATGCCGACAACGACCGAGTTTGTGACCAGCGCTGCCAAGACACCCAAGCCACCGACAGAGAAATTGCTGTACAAGATTTTTATCGGACAAAGCAGTTTGCACCCTGACATACAAGTGGCATTGACTGGCGATGGAGCGGTGCCTTTGGACAGCATGGCCGGCTACAATGGGGATGGGAGCCCTGTGTTTGCCAATATCGCTCCGGTGGACATCC
>CAZEQV010000306.1:0-4551 GCA_964514435.1 uncultured Verrucomicrobiota bacterium | reverse complement strand
CCGGCCGAACTTGGGATTCACTTCAAGCGCCTTTTCGTACGCCGCCAACGCTTCCTGTTTCTTGCCCTCCCGGTCTATCAGGACGCCAAGTTGGTTCCAGACGTCGGCATCGCGCGGCTCCAACTCGAGATACTGCCGGTAGTGTTTCTCGGCTTCGTCGTTTTGGTTCAACCTTTCACATACAACCGCCAAGTTGTAGAGCGCATCGAGATGCTTGGGAAAAATCTTCAATGCCCGCGTGTATTCGCCCTTGGCGCGCGGCAACGAGCCTTTCTCCACAAACTCATTCCCGCGCTGTGCAAAGTTGTTCGCTTCGGCCAAGGCCCGCCTGTCGGCATCCGACAACGGTGACGTCTGGCCATGCAATCCCACTGCCGCCAACCACAGCCACATTCCCAGCGCCAGCGTGCCGGCGGCCGATCTAATTACCGGACTTGTCCGCATCGAGTTTCTCCAAAGTTTGACGAGCCGCAACCGCGGTCACGCCGTTGGGGTATTCCCGCAACAATCGCTCCAACGTCGCCCGACCTTGATCCTTCTTGCCTGACGCCGCCTGGCTTAATCCCATGCAATACAAAGCTTGTTCCCTGTTCTTGTGGTTTGGCCACCGCTCCAGGAACGTCTCCATGCAATACGCCGCCGCCGCATGCCGGCCGCGCTTGCCCAAACAGAACCCCAAGGCAAACATCGCGCTGTCCGTATGTCCCCTCCGATTCGCGTCATCGTAAGCAATCACGTTCCGCAAATGCGGCTCGGCCAAATCCTCCCGGCCTTCATCCAAATACGACTGCGCCACCTTCCAGTTGGCGGCCACGTCACCGGGATTGCCGGCCGCCCGCTGCCGGGCTTCGCGCAGCGTCAGCGCGCCGGATTGCGCTTCCGCCATCCTGCTGAGCATCGTGGCCTTGTCCGCCAGCCCGGTCACTCGCCCAATTTCGTTGCCGGCCGAATCCAACAACAACACAGACGGCGCGCCACGAACATCAAACTTCCTCGTCTGTTCCACGTTTTGAGCCGCATCCAATCGCACGCATAGGAACGCGCGCGCGGCCTCCACAACGTCCGCCGCCCCCAGAACGCCCTCCTCAAACTTCTCACATTGCGCCGAGTTACGAATGAAAAAATAGGTCATGACCGGTTTGCGTTCCGCCCGCGCCGCTTTCAACGCGTCCGGCATCGTTCGCACCCAGAAAATGCGCGACTTCAGTTTGGCCAGCGCTTCCGCCGCTCCCTCGCGGACCATTTCCGATTCATCGGACCTGGCCGCCGCATCGAGCCATGCGACCGCTTCTTGCCGGCCCGTGTTTCCCAGCGCCACAGCCGCCGACCAGCGCACCGTCGCGCTTTCATCCTTCAACCGTTCGCGGACACGTTGCACATCGGCTTCGTCGTCGCTTATCTGCAAAATGCCCACCACGGCCATCTGACGGCGTTCGGGATTGGACGAGGACAACATTTCGCGGAAAAGCTTTTCCACACGCGGCCCGCCGATGCTCACGAGCTTGTCCGCCGCTTCCGCCCGCATATCCTCCTCCACGTGGCCCAACTGCTTCGTCAGATCATCAATCGTGTCCGCGCTGACGTTAGACAGCCCGGCGAACAACATCAACATCCCGGCCACGCTGGACTTGATCCATTTCAAGTACCGCCCCTCCCCGGCGCTGATGACGGCAAAAATAATCTCGGGCGTTTCGTAACTGTGCGCGCCCTTCAGGACACGGGTCAGCTTGCCGGCTTTTGATTTTGTCGTCTTGATCATCAGCAAACACTCCTTGGAAGTTTCCTTCTTGCCCTGCCACCAGTAATGAGACTCCACACTATCCACAATGCTCACACAAGCCGCCAGTTTTTGGTCCAACACGACACCGGCCAGCTTCCGCGCTTCCTGGCGTGAACCGCACGTGACCAATCCCACCACACAACCGGTATTCATCGTTTTCCCTCCACGATCGGCAACAGTTCGGTGAGCCGATGGATGACGTAGTCCGCTCCCCGTGCCCATTCCGGCAACGGATCGCCATTCAACAACACCACGCACGGCGAACCGGCATTCTGGGCGCACATCACATCCCACTTGTAATCGCCCACCATCAACACGTCCCGCGGTTTGACACCCCATTGCCGGGCCATGCTCCAAATCGGCTCCGGTGCGGGCTTATGCGGCCCATCTTCACGCGTGATGGTGATATCAAACCGCAGCTTCAACTTCGCGCACACGCCATCCACCGACTTCCGCGAGTTGCGGGTCAACAACCCGGTAGGGATTCCCATCCGCTTCAACCGGGTCAACACTGTTCGCGCCCCGCGATTTAGTTTTGCGTTGGCCACGCCATCCTCCTCGAACTTCATCAAAACAGAATGAACGCGCTCGTAATCCTTGCCGGTCGCGTTCCGCAGGTAATCGAGCATATCCACATCCCCGATGCCGGCCTGGGACTTGATTTCGGCAAACTCCAAATAGGGCGCCGTGATCGTCCCATCCATGTCAAAAATCACGCCCCGATACTTCATCAACTCGCCATGACCTCCAACAACAATCCTTTCAGATACTCCGTCTCCGGTATCGCCGGCAAAATCGGATGATCGGGCGACTGTGTGAGCGTCCGCACCAACCGCACGGTCCGTTTGGCATCAGCCGCCGACTCCAGGATGATCTCGCGAAACATATCCGGCTTGATGTGATGCGAGCAGGAGAACGTCGCCAAGACCCCGCCGGGCGGCAACATCTTCAACGCCCGCAGGTTGATCTCTTTGTATCCGCGCGCCGCGCCTTCGATGTTCTGGCGCGTCCGCGTGAACGTCGGAGGATCGAGGACGATGACATCAAACTGCCGTTTCTCTTGGTCGTACTTCTTCAGGACATCAAACGCATTGGCACAGGTGAACTCAATCTTGCCGGTCAACCCATTGCGCTCCGTGTTCTTGCGCGCCCGCGTCACCGCTTGCTCCGAGGATTCAACGGATTCGACAACTTTGGCGCCCCGGCTGGCGGCATACAGTGAAAACCCGCCGTGATAACTGAAACAATCCAGCACCTTCTTGCCCGCGCAAAGGTCGCCAACAATCCGGTAGTTCTCCGCCTGATCGAGGAAGAAGCCGGTCTTTTGATCATGCAAGAGGTCGGCTTCCCACTTCACGCCGCCGACTTCAAAATCTACCATCCCGTCCGTGGCGCCCGCCAACACTCCCGTTTGCTCCGGCAACCCCTCCAACCGACGAGTCGGTACATCACTGCGTTCGATGATGGCGCGGGGTTTCAATATCTCCTGCGCCACCTTGAGTATCATCTTCTTCCGTTGATCAAGTCCCAACGTCAACGCCTGCACCACCAACACGCCATCGAACCAGTCCATCACCAACCCCGGCACCAAATCGCTCTCCGAGAACACCACCCGGTACGCGGTCGCACCCGGACACACATGACGGCGATGCTGGAGCGCCGCCTGCAAGCGTCGGCGGAAGAAATCCTCGTTGATGTCCTCTTTCAGTGTCGTGAACCGTCGAACCGTGATTTGTGATTGCCGGTTGATCAGCCCGCTGCCGAGATAGCGGTCTTTGTGGTCGCGAATTTCAACCGCGTCGCCGTCCTGAACTTCTTCCGACAAGGCATCAATTTCACCCGAATAGACCCAACAATGACCGGCAACGAGACGGTGCTCTTTGCCCTTTTTGAGAATGACTGAAGACATGAGCGCACGCTAACAGACCCCACCCCAATCAGCAAGCAACGCCGCTCAATCGAGTGCAGATAGAAGTTTTTGGGCAGAGCAACGGAGGCTTGTGGCGCAAGCGTCCCTGCTCGTGTAACCGGGAGAAAACAAGCATCAGTGACACGATTCAGGGCGTCGGTGATGGCGCGCAACAGTTGGGGCAATGGCCGCAAGGAGTGAGGTGCACCCCAAACTCACCCACCGCCCGACGATAGACTTCCAACACGTGCTCCGCCGTCTGGCTGCGATACAATCCCAACCCGACCAAATAGCGCGAATGATCGTCCATGAACCCAATCAGGTACGCATTCTGTCCGCCGATGCGAATGGTGCAAATATCGCTCTACCACATTTGATTGGGGGTCGCCCGCTCAAAGAAACGCGGCTTGGGTGGATTCCGACGAGGTTTGCGCCGCGTCTTCTCCATCAGTTGCTCTTGATGCAACACCCGCCGGACCGTCTCCCGACTCACCGGCAAGTGCAACCACCGCCGTAACATCTGCGCGATCTTCTTCACGCCCAACGCCGGCTGCTGTTTCTTCAAGGCCGCGATCTGTTGGCGCACCGCCGGAGCCAGACGCTTTCGCTCCGCCCGCTCGGCTTGAATCGACTGCGCCGGGTGCCGCAACCCCGCTTCGCCCTCGCGGTGATAACAGCGCACCCACTCCGCCAACGTGCTCGTGCCGATGCCCATCTCGCGGACGATCAAGTCCACCGGATAGCCTTCTTCCAACCGCAACTTGACGGCCTTCAACCGCAGCTCGAACGGATAGACGGGCCGACCGCCGCGCCGCGAAAGCCCCCTAGGGGGCTTGGGGGGATTCTTCTTCTCTTCTAACTT
>CAZEQV010000305.1:0-4651 GCA_964514435.1 uncultured Verrucomicrobiota bacterium | reverse complement strand
GGAAACACCGCGCTACGAGTTTGCTCCGGTAGTAAACACCCAAGCCGGCCTTCCCTAGCAGTGGTTTCAGGTCATAGCCGGGAGTTGCTCGTAACAAGTCGTGGAAATCCACATCCCTCTCGAAAATGAGGCCAGTCTGGGTGTTGCTGCCGCCAATACCACCCGCTTTCATCGTGATTCCTCAGCACGATTACCGAACAGGTCTGAGGGCCTAGCTGCTTCCGCCTCGATGCGCTTCACGGCGTGCAGGCTATGCGATGCGTCCAACTCAATTCCGACGAACTGACGACGTTGGCGCAGACAAGCGACGGCAGTCGTGCCGGCGCCCATGAACGGGTCGAGCACCAGCGCGTCATCGTGCGTGCTGGCGAGAATACAACGCTCGACGAGTGCGACCGGCTTCTGTGTCGGATGTTTGCCAAAAACCTTCTCGGCCTTTCCGGGCGCGGTGAACTGCCAGACCGTTTTCATCTGCTTGCCGGTGACTGCCTTCATGGCTTTGTAGTTGAAGACGTGCCGGCTCTGCTCGGTTTTCGCAGCCCAGAGATCTGTTTCCGTGGAATGGGTGAAGTACCGACAGGACAGGTTCGGCGGCGGATTCGGTTTCTCCCACGCGATGTCATAGAGAATATTCAGCCCAAGCTGCTGCATCGCATAGCCAACGCTGAAGATGACGTGATGGGTGCCGGTGACCCAAATCGTACCGTTGGGTTTAAGCACTCGCTGGCAGCGGCGCAGCCATTCGGTGTTGAATTCGTGGTTCAGTTCCGGGCCGCGAGACTTATCCCAGTCGCCTTTATCCACCTTGACCATCTTGCCGGCGTGACAGGTGATCCCGCCGTTAGAGAGGAAGTACGGCGGGTCGGCGAAAATCATGTCGAAACAGCCGTCGGGATGTTTCGCCGAAACTTGATCAAGCACTTCGAGGCAATCGCCCTGATAAACCCAAATGCCGCGCATGGCATCTTGGTAGGCAAGCCGCGAAGGCACAAGTGCCGACTGCTCACGAACGACTCCATCGAGCGGATTGAACCGCTCGCGCGTTTCGTCATAGCGAACTCCCTTGGATGCCCGTTTCCGCACGGGCTGATCGGATCGATCAGATCGCCAGCAAGATCAAGGATCAAATGCTGCCTATAGCTGGTTTAGTGATTCGGAGATTCTTGGTTGTCTGTTGGTCGTGCCAGCGACTCCACTACGCACCAAGGCTCTCGGCGAAACGATTCGAACGTTTCGTAAGAAGGCTGGTTTGACTCAGGAGCGCTTGGCGGAACACGCCGATCTCAATTACAAGTATCTGGGTGAAGTCGAGCGTGGCGAGAAAACCATCTCTGTCGAGGCGCTCTCACGCATCGCGAAAGCGCTTAATGTGCGAATGACCAAGCTGGTCGAGAAGATTTAGTGGTCGAGCCGGATAACCCTCACCCCGACCCTTTGCCGCCCATGACCCCTCGGCGTCTCGTCTGACTCGGCTCCGCTTAGACAGCAAGGGAGAGGGAATGAGCGGAAGCGCCGCAGGGCGGATGGTCGCCGCGACTCGGCATTTGTCACAAGCGCCGCTACAGTAGGTCGGAATTTTGAAAGGCGTTCGGAGAGACTCAAATCCCGGAAGCTTTCAGCAGGCTGCGGGTGATGCGTTCGAGGGCTTGCATGGAAAAATGTTCGGCGGCGATTCGGAAATTGTGTTTCACGGTTTCTTGCCGGGCCTTTTTGTCTTGGAGCAGGCGGATCACTTGCCTGGCGGCGTTCTCCAGCACGCGCGGCTCCACGGTGACAAGGCCGTACTTGTCCTTGCCGGCAATCTTGTCGCCGAGGCTGACCACGTCGAATCCGTGTTGTTTGAGGTCGGTCACATAGACGGGGTATTCGAACAACACGACCGGTAGCTTGGCGAACAATGCTTCAATGAACTGGTTGCCCCATCCTTCCCAGACGCTCGGGTAGGTGACGAAATCCGCGTGAACGTAGCTGTCCCAGAGCGAATACACCTTCTTGCCGGCTTCCGTGCCGCGGCTGTGTTTGACGATGTCGCCCACCCAGCGCACGTCCACGCCTTTGTCCTGGGCGCGGGCGATGAGGTGGGCGTGGTAGTGGCCGGACAGGCCGATCCCTTCCACGTACCCGGCGCAGACCAAGACAATCTTGCCGGAGGCGGTGAATCGTTTGCCGTTGTACAGCGTGGCGGATTCAAGTTGTCGGCGGTTGCCGGGTTTGTTGAGTTCGGCCACGACATCTATCGCCAGCTCGACGGCTTTGCGGTCGAGAATCCGGGTGGCTTGGAGGAACACCAGATCGTCTTCGCCCACGCCGATGTTCCGTCGGAAGTCGGCGTTGTAATCGTCCCGCTTCCATGCCGGCTGATCAAAATCAAAGACATTGGGCACGACGGTGGCATCGAGTCCCCGGTAGGTTTTCAATGCGGATTGCGCCAGACGATTGATCACGACATGGCGCAACTGCGGGTACGCGGGCGGAGCGTGCTGGAGATAGAGACGGATGACGGATTTGCAGGTGGGATTGACTTCGCCGCTGTCTTCCCACCAGAAATCATGGGAGTGAACGATGCCGCGCACGCCTGTTTCGCGAATGGCTTCCGACAACGCCAGCATACCGGCCAGGTTGTAACCGACGCTGAGCAGGTTGTTCGGCAGGAGGACATCCACGTGAAGGTCGCGGATGAACTTCACCATTTGCGGTTTGATTCGGTCGGCGTGGGTGCGGATGGCGGCTTCGAGTTCTGCTTCGTTGGCGTAGTCGGAGAGCGCGACGGTGCAGTTCTTGATCAGTTTGTTCGTGACCGGGTGGAAGGGGAACAGTTCCGGGATGAAATGACCGCCCGGCACGTCGTCGTTGCCGGCAATGTAATGAACGGTGTGGCCCATTCCTTCGAGGACGCGCCGCCATTTGTCCACTTCCAAGGAAACGCCGTCGGTGCGGCCGAGACGGTGCTGGCAAAATGCGAAGACAGCCATGGTGTGATTCCTATTTCCAGTTTGACGGCACCCAACTGTTGTAGGTGGGATGCTCTTTTTCGATGGGCAGCGTGACCGGCTGTTGTGTGGCCGATGAATAATACATCGCGCTGATCAATTCCAGTGACCGTCGCGCATCCGCCAATTCCACCGGCAATGCCGTGCCATCCCGCAACGCTTCAGCAAACCGCAGGAACTGTCCGTGATAGCTTTCGGGGCGCGGCTGGAACTGCGCCAGCGCCTCATCAATCTGTTTCTGAAGTTCGGACGTGTCGCCGATGAACTTCCAAGGGTCGCCGCTATTGGTGTAGGGGCGGGTGTTGCTCTCGGCGACGAAGCCGGCAAAGCTGAATCGGTGCCGGGTGATCTCCTCGCTTGACCCCAACGTCACGCCGGAGGTCGCCAGCGAACCATCCGCCATTTCCAACGAGATCGCCGCGCAATCCTCGGTTTCAATTGGATTGACCCGCGTCGCGGTGCGCGCGAACAAGCTGCGGACCGGACCGCCGACGTAATTCAAAATGTCGTGGTTGTGAATGGCGTGACCGAGCAAACAGCCGCCGAGTTCGGTCTTCCATTTTCCCCGCCACGGGACGGCGTAGTATGGTGCGCGCCGCCGCCAGGAGGTCTCGACGGTCGTGAGATAAGTCTTGCCGGCCAATCCCAGCGCGATGAGGTGTTTGAGCTTTTGCAGGCCGTGACCCCACCGGTATTGGAAGATGGGCATGACACGCTTGCCGGCTTCGCGTTCGGCGACGGCCAATTCGTCCACTTCCCGCAAACATCCCACGAGAGGCTTTTCACAGACCACATGCTTGCCGGCCGCGAGCGCCTGCATGATCATGCGGAAGTGCAGATGCGGCGGCGTGCAAACGTCTATGATGTCCACATCATCGCGCTGACACAACGCATCGAAGTCCGTCACCGCGACCGGGATGTTGGACGTTGTCGCCAATTCACGCGCTTTGGTTTCGTCAATGTCGCAAATGATGCGCATCTCAAAATGCTCCGGTATCGCCTGCCAGGAGGACACGTGCGACTTGCCGATGCCACAACCCACGACGGCTACTTTCAACTTACCGGTGTCCATTCCTCATCCAATCCTTTTAGCTTGGGCCTGCGCTTGCAGAGCCAGTTCCATCGCCAGAAAACAATGCGCCTGCGTCATGGCGGTTTCGGTCCGATGCAGGACATCGTGCAGAAACTGTCGGCCATACGGCGCCTCGACGTTGCCGGTTTCGATATAACGGGTTTCCTTTTGGTCCACAAGAAACAGATGATTGCCGCCCGGCCTTCCGGCCAAGTCGCAGCACTTGCGAATCTCCATGAACCCGTCCGTGCCCATGATGACCACCCGTCCATCGCCCCATGTTCCCAAACCTTTCGGAGTGAACCAATCCACCCGCACGTAACCGCTGCCGCCATTGCCGCGCACCATCGCATCGCCAAAATCCTGGAAGGACGGATGCTCGGGGTGCCGGTAGTTGGCCACTTGTGACGCGACCACTTCCGCCGTGGTCGAGCCGGTAAAGAACAGAAACTGATCCATCTGATGTGAAGCGATGTCGGTGATGATTCCGCCAAACTTGTCCGCCTCCCAAAACCATGCCGGCCTACCGCTGGTGCCGATGGAATGCGGACCGAGTCCGATGGTGTGAATCACCTTGCCAATCGCACCG
>CAZEQV010000304.1:0-4656 GCA_964514435.1 uncultured Verrucomicrobiota bacterium | reverse complement strand
ATCATCCACAACCGATCCGCCGAGGCGGATCTGCTGGAGATTCTGCGCGTCCACGCCGATGGACTCCCCAAGCAATGGCGACCCTGGGGGGTGATGCATTGTTTCAGCGGCGATGAGAAGTTCGCGTTCGATTGCATGGAAATCGGTTTGCTAATTAGCTTCACCGGCATCTTGACGTTCAGGAACGCAGTCGTACTTCGTGAGGTGGCCGGCAAGGTTTCACTCGATCATGTGATGGTGGAAACCGACAGCCCGTATCTAGCGCCCGTGCCGCATCGGGGCAAACGCAACGAACCGTCATTCGTGCCAGAGATCGCGAGGGTGTTGGCCGATGTCAAAGGCGTGTCCTTTGACGAGGCGTGTCGCATCACGTCGGCAAATGCGGAACGGCTGTTCCGATTCGGCGCAGGTCAGATGAAATGAATGCAAAGCTTTCGTGGGCCATTCGTGTGGCGATCGTGGTTGGGGCAGGGGCGGTGCTTTTGCCATTGGGTGGGTCATCTCCAATTGTGTTTGTTCCGGCGGCCTTGACGTTTGGATTGGTGCTGTTTTTTGTCGTTGGGTGGCCGTTGCTTAAAACGATATCGGGGTACGCCTCACGGCTGTTCAACCCGGGAGATTCGCGATTCCATATCTTGCCGGAGTATGGCGCGGCCGAGGCGCGATTCAAGGAAGGCCGGTATGCGGATGCCATCGTGGAGTTTCGAAAAGTTACCGAGCGGTTTCCCACCGACATTCAGGCACATCTCCGCATGGCAGAGATCATGGTTGAAAAACTCAACAGCCCAGCCGCCGCGTTGCCGGAATTGTTGGCGGCCGTGCAGAAATCCAACGGGACGGATTCGCTGGCGATCAGTTCCCACCGGCTTGCGGACCTGTATCAGCATCACCTCCACGAACCCGGCAGGGCGATGGAAGTTATGTGCGCGTTGGTAGAAAAGTTACCGGGTAGCCGTCACGCTCAAGCAGCCCAAGAACGGATCGCACGATTGAAAGAAGCCATGATCGAAGGCGAACCGCCCAAACGAGTGGAGAAGATAAAACCCCGTCCGTCACGTTACAACCGCGACGAACACACCTACAGACTCCGATAGTAAAAGCCGGCCTGCTCAGCCCGTTTCCGGTTGAACAGGTTCTTGATGTCTATCAAGACCGGCGGATTCATGAGGGCGGCGACCTGTTCGAGCGTGATGGAGTTGAAAACAGCGTGTTTGTTGGCGATGAGCACGCAGTCAACCGTACCGGCTTTCTCAAACGGTACTAGGTCAATGCCAAAGCACTTCTTCACAGTGCCGGCATCGAGCAGGGGATCACAGCCGATGACGTTGACGCCGCATTCTTGCAGGTGACGGATCGTGTCCTGAATACGGCTGTTGCGGATGTCCGGCACGTTTTCCTTGAAGGTCAGGCCCATGATCAACACGCGAGCGCCCTTGAGCGGCTTGCCGGTCTGGCTGACGCCGCGCACGACCATGTCGGCGACATGGATGGGCATTGAGTCATTCAAACGACGGCCGGCCAGGATCACCATCGGGTGGTATCCGAGTTGTTGCGCCCGGTGTGTGAGGTAGTAAGGGTCAACACCGATGCAATGACCGCCCACCAAGCCCGGATGGTACTTGTGGAAATTCCACTTGGTGCCGGCCGCCTGGAGAACTTCATCGGTATGGATGCCAACACGCTGAAATATCAGCGACAGCTCGTTCATGAGCGCGATGTTGAGGTCGCGCTGGATGTTTTCAATGACCTTGGCTGCCTCCGCCGTCTTGATGGTGGCCGCGTGGAAGACGCTCTTGGCCACCAACGAATACAGCGCGGCCACTTCCTCCAGCGTTTCCGCGTCGCACCCGCTGACGACCTTCACGATCTTGTCCACGGTATGTTCGTGGTCGCCGGGATTGATCCGTTCCGGGCTGTAACCGATCTTGAAGTCGCCAAGTTTCATCCCGGATTCCTCTTCCAGAATCGGCAAACAAATCTCTTCAGTCACGCCGGGGTACACGGTGCTTTCAAACACGACGATGGCGCCCTTGGACAAGTTCTCGCCCACAATGCGCGAGGCGCTTCGTACCGGCTCCAGGTCCGGTACGTTGGCGTCATCCACAGGAGTGGGAACGGCCACCACGATGTACTTGCAGTCACGCAGCCGGCGGGGGTCTGAAGTGAATGAGATGTTGGGGTTCTTGAGGTCGCCGCCTTGCGTCTCGTTGGTGCGGTCAATGCCTTGTTGGAGCTCGTTGATCCGTGCTTTGTTGATGTCAAAGCCAATCACGTTGATGCGTCGCGCCAAGGCTACGGCCAATGGCAAGCCGACATATCCCAATCCAACGACGGCGACTGTTCCTTGAGGTGTTTTCATGTAATTCCCCGTTCCAAGAAAAGGTGTGCGTATCAAACCCGCCAGCCCAGCCAAAGTCAAGCCGCCGCCAATGCTCAGGGAACAACGGGCTGGATCCCAATTTCCTTGAGCAACCGCTCGGCACCGTTGTGATTGTGCTGCCAATAAGCCGTCCGAATCGAGCCGGTCATCTCCGCTTTCACGTCCGGCCACAATTCCCATTGTTTGATCCGGTGCGGATACGCCGCTTCCACCACAAACTTGCCGGAACGCCCGTCGTCCATGTTCACCGTGTATGTGTGTCCCTTTCGGTTGATGGTCGCCGACGTCCATGCCACCGGCTTGTGTCCAAATCGCCGGTGCATGGCACTGGGGAGCAGCGGCACCTTTTTCGATTCGCCGTCTTTAAGGAACTCACCCCGCAAGCCGCGCAAGGCAATGAACAATTCCTCCTCCAGCATGCCGCCAGACGGCCGGTTTACGTTGATCGGACCGGATTCGTCCTCAAAATAAGTGTGGTATTGCCCAGTGATGCTGCCGGGATTGATGATGAGTTCTTCAAACACATGACCGCACCATTCCGTGCTGGAAAACGTCGCTTTCACCGGCGCGAAACTGTCCGCGCGCACAAACAAACTGTGCATTGTCTTGTACGGATAGATGCCGGTCTGGAAATCGCGGATGACGTTAAGCTTGAGCGCCTGGAACGTGTCCGGGTTGTTTCCTGCCGTTTCGGCTTTGACACGTTTCGTTTCACTGAACGGCTCGGTCACATAGACCAGCACGGCTTGTCCGGTGCGATCCTGACCGTACCGGGAAACCACCAACCGGTACCCGGTCACTTCCGCCTTGCCGTCATGCCACAATGAATCGAAATCCGAAGCGTCCGACTGTTGGCAGCCGAAGAATGCTGCAAGAAGCAAACAAACCCTTTTCATGTGTCCACTGTAACACGAAGTCCTCAGGCTGGCGTGAAAAGAATGTCAAGACTGCGTTCGTCCCCGCGTGGATGCGCCCGGAAAAAAACGCGGCAGCCTTCTTGCGAAGACCGCCGCGCCTTGGATACAGTGACCGTGAATCACTTGACCATGTGCAACATCTTGCCGATGGCGGGCGAGAACTTCACCACCACACCGGCTACCACGATGCTGACGATGCTCATCAGTTTGATCAGAATGTTCAGCGACGGGCCGGATGTGTCCTTGAAGGGATCGCCCACGGTATCGCCGACAACGGCCGCCTTGTGAGCGTCGCTGCGTTTGCCGCCGAGGTGACCGGCTTCGATGTACTTCTTGGCGTTGTCCCAAGCGCCGCCCGCGTTGGCCATGGTGACCGCCACGAGGAATCCGGTGCTCAGTCCGCCCACCAACAGTCCGAGTACGCCCGGCACGCCGAAGATCAAGCCAGTCAGGACCGGCACAACCACGGCCAGAATGCTGGGCAACACCATTTCACGCTGCGCGCCTTGGGTGCTGATGGCCACGCAGGATGCGTAATCAGGTTCCGCTTTGCCCTCCATGATGCCGGTAATCTCGCGGAATTGACGGCGGACTTCCTCCACCATCTTACCGGCCGCGCGACCGACAGCGAGCATGGTCAACGCGCAGAACACGCAGACCAGCATCGCGCCGATAAAGATACCGGACAACACCGACGGATTGAGCAGCGTCACCTGGAAGCTGTTCACAAATTCCTGCATTGGCTGCGTCTTGTAGAACATCTCCTTGGCCGGTTCGATACGTCCCATGCTGACGCGCACCTCTTCCATAAACGCCGCCAGCAAGGCCATCGCCGTCAATGCCGCCGAACCAATGGCAAAACCTTTGCCGGTCGCGGCTGTCGTGTTGCCGAGCGAGTCCAACGCGTCAGTGCGCTCCCGAACGAACGGAGGTTGATGGCTCATTTCCGCATTGCCACCGGCATTGTCCGCGATCGGGCCGTAGGCATCGGTCGCCAGCGTGATTCCGAGCGTGGACAACATGCCAACAGCGGCCACGCCGATTCCGTAGAGACCGTGTTCCATGTTGCCGAACCCACCGGCCACGCCGAACGCCACCATGATTCCCACGACCACCGCCAGCACGGGAATCCATGTGGAAAGGAACCCGACCGACATGCCGGCAATGATGACCGTGGCCGGCCCCGTCTTGGCTTGGTTGGCGATGAACTGCGTCGGCTTGAAGTCAGCCGCCGTGTAATACTCCGTGGCCTTGGCGATCACCAGACCGGCCACCAATCCGCTGACGATAGACCAGAACACGCCGAAGTGCTCGGGCAAAATCATTTTCGTCAGGAAATAGGACGCGATCACGATGAGA
>CAZEQV010000303.1:0-4659 GCA_964514435.1 uncultured Verrucomicrobiota bacterium | reverse complement strand
CCTGAATCCCCGGCTGGCGAACCAACTCCAGATGTTTCGGCCGGGCGAAGGTCACCAGATTGGTTGAGCGCGGCTCACCGGCTACCTTCAATTCCAGCCAGACCAAGAGGTCCCGCGGACCGCGTTCTTCCAGCAGCTTCTTCAGACGCAGTGTTGTTACCCGCTTGTTGCCGTTTACGGGCGTACGGACCGCTTTCGTCCCGCTCAGCAGTTTCCGTCCTGCCAGATCGGTCACCGTCCAGCGCAACGTCCCCGGTTTCGAGGCCAGCCGGTCGCTGGTGATGTGAACTTCGACCGTGCCCTTGCCGGCATCCTCGATGCCACTCACAAGCACCGGTGCAAAAAACTGCCGGGCCATGTAATGCAGGGCTTTCCACCGTCCGTGATAATCAATCGAACTCCAACTCGCGCCCGGCCAGACATCGTTGAGCTGCCAGTAGAGCGTGCCCATGCCGCGCGGCATGCTGCGCCGCCAGTGTTCCACCGCATACTTGATCGCCATGCCCTGCAACATCTGCGACGTCCACAACGTCATCTCAAACGAGGCCGGCAACCGAAACCAATCCAGCAGATATTGCATGATCGTGGTGTTGCCGATGCCGGAGCGCTGGTGATGTTCCATGACCGGCGACGTGATGTTGCGATCTTCCGGTGCCGTGTAACCATGAACCGTCTTCGGTTCCGGGAAAGATTGAAACCCGAACTCGCTGTTGAACCGATGCTCACAGGTCCGGTACCACTCGAACGGCGCTTTTCCGTGCCAAACATTCCACAGATGCGCGTCGCCGCAGGTTGGGTTGTTGTAATCGGCCCGGTCGCCATGCGGCGAATGCGGACTGCTCGGCCAGTAATCGGTGGCCGGATCCAGTTCGCGCACCACCGCCGGCAACCGTTTGTCGAAGAGCCGACCATATTGCTCCCACGTCATTCGTTTCTCGGTTGCGCTCTTGCCGACCGCCTGCTGTTCCAGTTCGTTGTTGCCGCACCACAACGCGAGGCACGCGTGATGCCGCAACCGCCGCACATTGTCCCGCGCCTCGGCCTCCACGTTCCGCATGAACGCCCGGTCCCACGTCGGATATCCCATGCAGGCGAACATGAAATCCTGCCAGACGCAAATCCCCAACTCATCGCAGCAATCGTAAAATACATCGTCCTCGTAGAGGCCGCCGCCCCAGACCCGCAGCATGTTCATATTCGCCGCCGCCGCGTCCTGAACCAGCCGCCGGTAGTCCGCCGCCGTCCGCCGCCCCAACACCGCATCCACCGGAATCCAGTTGGCGCCCTTGGCAAAAAACGGCACGCCGTTGACGACGAACTGAAACGACTCACCCCAGCGGTCGCGATGCCGGTCCAGCCGCAGCGTTCGCAATCCGATTCGTTTCGTCTGCTCATCGAGCAACCGCCCGGCCGCATCCCGCAGTTCCACCCGTAAATCGTAAAGCGGCTGCGCCCCCATTCCATTCGGCCACCACAACTGCGGATCCGACACCACGAGCGAGACGGTGCTGCGTCCCGTGCCTTGCGCGACCAACTGACCCCGCAACGACAGCTTCGCCCGAACCTCGCATCCTGCCGGCGCGCTCGTTTGGATCCGCACTCGGCACTCCGCATTCTGCATTCCGTGTTCCTGCTCCATCCGCACATCCGTCAGCCGCGCCGTGGAAACACCGACGAGCCGGAGGCTGCGCCAGATGCCCGCCGTCACCAGGATCGGTCCCCAATCCCAACCGAAATTGCACGCCATCTTGCGCACCCATGCGGGATACGCTGACGGATGCCCTTCTCCGATGCGTGCCCGAAATGGTTCCTGCTGAAAGCGCTGTCGGGTGTAGTCGTTGACCGAGTGAAAAATGATGCGAATACTGTTCCGGTCGGGCTTCAACAGGCTGCGCACGTCCCACTCGTGCCGGCGATGCATATTGTCTGTGCGCGCCACCAGTCGCCCATTGACTCGCAGTTCCGCAAAAGTATCCAGTCCGTCACACTGCAGAAGCACGCGATCCTCGGCCAGCAAGGCTGCCGGCACGGCGAACGACCGTTCGTATATCCAATCGCTTTCGCCGATCCATTGCAGCGCGCGCTCATTCTCCCGATAGAACGGATCCGGGATGGCGGCAGCCTGGAGAAGATTCGCCACCACATCGCCCGGCACGCGGGCCGGCCAAGTCCGCGGATTGCCAACGCGTCGCAATGTCCAGCGTCCATTCAGGCTGAGGACTTTCATTGCCCCAAGATGTCCCGTCAATCCTGTGCCAGCGCCGGATGAGATTTGAAGCCGATCCGGCGCTGGGCCCGGTAGGCCGATGGCGACATTCCTTCTTCTCGAACAAAGGTCTCATACAACATCCTGACACTGTTGAAGCCTGACTCCTCGACCAGTGCCTTGATGGGGGTATTTCCTTCAACCAGTCGCCGTTTCAATCGTTCCAGTCGGCAGCGGGTGATCTCTTGCATCACCGTGCGGTCCAGCACGGCCCGGAACCGCCGCTCCAAGGTTCGCCTCGTGGTCGTAACTTGAGCGGCTACTTGGCAAACACTGATGCCTTCATGGGCATGTTCGAGGATGTACCGCATCGCTGCAGCCACGAGCGGGTCGCTGACGGTGGTGGCATCCGTGGACAAGCGCGGATACAACGCGCGCGGTTCAATAAGGAGAATCTCCCGTTCCCGTTTCTTCCAACCCTCATTCAGCAATCGCTGCAACATGGCGGCCGATTCGTATCCCACCTGACGGTACCCAAGATCAATGGCAGTTAGCGAAGGACTGGCCAACAGACAAAGATTCGGCTCATTGTCGGCGCAGACCAAACCGATATCGTGGGGCACTTTCAATCCCACTTCTGCCGCCACATCCGCGATGTACCGGCACAGCCAGTCGTTCGGCACAAACAAGCCCAACGGCTTCGGTTGCTTCATCAGCCAAACGCGAATCGCCAGCGCCCAGCGCCGCCAAACACGGGCGTTGGCATCCACCACTTGAGGCGCCACAAACCGCGCACAACGATACCCACGCGCTTTGACATACGCCGCAAACCCCAGCGTGTCCGACATGATATAGCTCGCATCGCACATCTCAGCCTGTGACTGAATGCGGCGGTTGACGACGTAGCCAAAATTCTCAAAACCTCGGGAGATCAGATGGTGGCCAACCAGCCGGCCCGCTTTTGCAAAATCCGGGAAGACACAGTTGATCGGAACCACCACCGGTGAGTCACGCCAAACATCCACGACTGGCACCTTTGCCTCGTTCGCCACGGCGACAAGCTCCGGAGTGGCCTGAGCCAGAATCCCATTGTACGGGGGGCGCGACCGCGACGCCGCTTTGAGGTCCTCGGCGGCAAATGGCGCCAGCACGCACTCAAATTCCGGGTGCTCCTGGCTATAAGCGCGCACACCGCGGTAGAGTTCCTGATCCTCCGCGTGCATGTGCTGCGCATTGATCGCCACGCCAATCCGCAGTTTTTTCATGCCGACATCGTGCCACAAACCACACACACCGACAACACGTATTCCCGCCAATCAAGTGACGCAGAAGCGCCAACAGCACCTGCTCAGATAGAACGGACAGCGCGCAGACAGCAAACCGGGTTCAAACTCAGCCTATTTCTGATCAAGCATGTTAGACCAAACTTTCTCAGCGTTCGACCAACTCCAACTCAAACTATTCTGATACTCAGCAACCTTCTGATTCGGGTCGTATAGGTAAGAAACTGATCCGTCAACATAGGCCACGTTAAAACCGTCATGGTGAAACCATTGGTTGATATACGTTGCACCGTTGAGGTAATGCCATCTCAGGAAGGCGTCCGCTAGGAATGCTGTTTTGGGGGAATCGCGCTCAAGCGAGACTTGGCGGAATGTTGGGGAACCAAGCGTTGACCTCTGAAAATAAGTCTGCTCCAAGTATCCTGCATGACCGGGAGTGCTCCACGGCGTGGGAGACCAACCGATTCCTGGTGGCGTGGGATTGTTGTGCTGGATTGTCGGATGTCCGTTTGCCGGACAGTAAAAAAGGTGCCCGTCATTTATGTATCCCCAGAAGAACAACAATCCGAGTCCATACCAGCGTTGTGCACTGGCAGGTGTTCCTGGTGGAAAATAACTGCTCGCAAAAGTTGGATCTAATGGTGCCGGGGCCTGACCTCGCCAGATGGTCCAAAGTGTACCCACACTGTTTATGGTGGGAGGCGCAGGCGACATCGGCACCGTCGCTCCGTTATTGTCGGCGGCATGATTCGCATTGGCAATATAAAGCTGGTGCAACTGGGATACACACGCAACCTTCTTGCTCGCTTCACGCGCCCTTCTGAAAGCCGGCATCAACAACGCCGCCAATGTCGCAATAATCGCCACAACCACCAACAACTCGATAAGCGTGAACCCTCCCGCACGAAAGACACACGTGCGAAATCGTGCGCGGACCCACTGCTGGCTGACACCGACAACCACACAAACGCCGTCTTGCGAGTTCACTGGTTACCTCATAACAACCTTGCCGACACGGATAATCTATCCCTTTCCCAAACTTCTCCAATACCGTCTACGCGTCGTTGATAACGAGTTCTTGCGACATCGCTGCTGCAATTCTACTCCCCGTCACAGCCCGGCCACTGCGCCCACCACGCCTTGAACAAGCGCCATTGCGCCTCGAGATAC
>CAZEQV010000302.1:0-4661 GCA_964514435.1 uncultured Verrucomicrobiota bacterium | reverse complement strand
AACAAACTCCTCGATCCAGATGATGCCGCGTACATTCAACGATGATGTCCTTGGCAGCCATTCTTACACCGAGCCGCAACTCCGTCAAGGCGCGCGAACGGGCGCGGACGTGTCTCCACCGTAGGTTTGGTGAACGCGGATGCACGCGAATTCAAGGCTTGCCGGCCGGGGCGCTCAGGCGTACAAATCGAGCCGATGAAAGGAAGTCGTATCGAACTGAACCAATAACCCAAAACCAATTCGCGTAGCTTCGGCTGCTGTCCACATCGAAACTCGGAATCTCGAACGAACGACAGCGCAAGAAGCGCGCCCCGCAAGGGGCGCGCCGAAAGCGCCTCGTTCGTGGGCATCCGAGTGCCCGATGTGGGGCGCAAGTAAGTGCGCCCCGTTTTGTTTGGCCGGCATCTCGTCGCAAGCGCGAGCTTGAACGAAAGGAGATGATTCTATGAAACGTTTGGCCAGACAGTTTGGGATGATGGCTTTGGTGGGCATAACCACGATGGTGCTGAGTGGTTGCGCCACCGTCAAACCAATAACCCAAGCGAGCATTACACAATCTTGGTTTGATGAGGTGGAGGTTGTCAGAGCCGGGATTCCGATCGACCAGCAGGTAGGGCTTAAGGGCAAAAAGGTATTCCTGAATGTTCATACGACCATACCCGACGACGAAAAAATTTTTCACGACGTCAAACCTAACCTGAAAGAGAAAAAGGCGGAGGCAAACCATATTCCCCTTGTCGGAGGCATTCGCAAAGCGGTTGAGGACCGCATCCGTTCAAGGCTGGGGCACAGTGGGGTCGAGTTCGTGCAAACAGCGGAGGGTGCAGATTTCAGGGTGGATGTTGACATCGCAAAGGCAGGGTTTGAGGTGTTGAAAGCCAGTGGGGAACAGGACATCAACTATATAGCCGGATCGAGTGGCAAGTCTCAAGTCAAATCCGTGTCGTTTCTCTCGATACAAACATCAGTAAATGGGAAGGACTCGTCGTACTACAACACGGCGGACCTTGAGAGAAACAGAGAGGGTGGTGGTGGTGGTGGATTTCCCAAAACTTCAATATCAATAAACCAAAATGGTTTTTCTCTGTTAGGAGACCGGAAACTGTGCTCGTTCGCGAGCAGTTACAGATTCTCGCTCACATACGCCGTGGTTGTGAACATCCCGCATACCGAGGGTTTGTTTAAGATTGATGTCTTTTCTCCACGCGGAGAGGATACCGAGGTTTCGATAAACGCTCCAGAAATGCAACTGTACGACCAAGCGTGTATCAACGCAGCCGGTGACCTTCAAAAGCTCGGTGATAGCGTGAAAAAAATGCGGAATGCTCGACTTGAGCGGTTTCTGAAATACGATTCGGTGTTTTGCTCCGGGTCAGGATTGCTCATAGTCCTGATGCACGACTACATCAACCAACTCGAAACCATGTTGAGGTAATGCTCATGAGAAAATCCCTTTTGCTTCTGCCTTTTCTGCTTACCGGTTGCGCGGGCACGTATTCGTCTTTCGAGTACAAGCCGGATGTGTACGTCGAAAGGAACTTGAAGAAGCCGCAGCCAGCTTATGTCCAAGAGACGAGACCAATGGCAACACCAACCGAGCAAGCGACATTGCCCAGAGTGGAATCACCAACTGAACGGACGACGCGCGATGGTGGCCTCTGGCAGCCGGTCGGCGGCAGGAAGCTCTGGGTGTTGTCCGTTGGGATTGGACAATACAGGAATCCTGCAATCCCAGGCTTGCCATTCGCAAAGGCCGACGCTTCTCGCCTACGAGACTGGTTCTTGCAGCGCGACACCCAAACGGTCACACGCGAGAATATACATGTTCTACTCGACGAGCAGGCAACGCGAGAAAACCTGCTCGCTCAAATTGACTGGCTACGAAAACAAGCAATGCCAGAGGACGCCGTCGTTTTCTATTTTGCTGGCCATGGTGCGCCGGAACTGGCACCGGACGGCAAGAGTGTGGACGCCAAATATCTGGTTCTTTTTGATACTGACCCAAGCCAACTTTTTGCTACCGGTTTTTCGCTGGATGATCTGACGCGAAAGCTCGAGGCGGTGAAAGCCAAAGTGCAGGTGGTGGTACTCGAAGCTTGTTACGCTGGCCCTGTGGGCCAAGACATTCTCAGCAAGACTCCGACTGCTGACCTAGAGATCCGGCCCCGGTTCGTTCAAGAAATGGGCGCGAGGGGGGACGAGTGATTCTCTCAGCGTCGTCAGGACGCCAGATCGCTATCGGTTCAGATGAAATCAAGGGAGGATTGTTCACACATTACCTGCTTAGCTCGTGGGGCGAAGGCACACGCCGGCTGCTCTCCGACTGTTTTGAAGATGCCAAAGAGCAGGTTCGGCGCGCGGCAAACAGGCTCGGTTCAACGCAAGAGCCGTCGAAGTACGGCGACCAAAACGTAGATGTCATTCTTGGCAAGTAGCAGAAAGGAAATCACCATGAAAGGAACAACAACTCTTACGCTAGTGGTTTTGGCGGGCGCAATCGGACTGACGGGGTGCGCTTGGGAGAAATCGCGGTACATACCGGAACGGAAAGAGGAAACCGAGATGTCGCGCGGGCCACACTGGACGTTGACGCCGCCACCACCGGCAGGCGGCGAGGTGTTTTTCGTCGGGCGCTCGCTGGCAGTGAACATTCTGGACGAGCGAAAAGCGATCAATCAGGCGGTTGACGATGCCGCCTATCAGATTGCGCGAACCATCGGGGCAAACGTGAGCGGGACGGTGAGCATCATTGACAGCCGATCCGGTGAGGAAATCAAAGGCTCAGAGAAAACCGACCAGACTTCGCGGGATCAGGTGGTGGTGGACGTGAAGGCGTTGATCAGCGGCATGACGCAGAAGGACACTTACCGGGAACTTTGGCAGGTGAAAGACCCCGGCATGCCGGAGAAGGTGCGCCGGTACAAGTATTGGGTACTGATCTCGTTCCCCGAAGCCGAATTGAAGCGGCTACAGGATGACGTAAAAAAAAAGCAGATGACGCCATAGGCAATCTGCTCGCCCGCGCTGAGGACGCCAAGGCTGCCAAGCGTTACAAGGACGCCTTCGCCCTCTTCGACCGCGCCATTGCCCTGTACCCGCAAGAACAACGCCGGCTGCGAGAACTGGTCGCCACGACGCATCTGCAATTGGCCGAAGACGAAGCCAACGCCGGTCGGCTCACGGAAGCTCTGAACGTTCTGCTGGAGGCGTATTCGCCGGACTTGCCGGGCCGGTTGGGCGACCGCTACCGGCAACGCTACGCGGACTACTTCACGAAGCACGTGACCACAAGCGTTGGGTCTCTGGCCAAACAAAACAAGTGGCGGTCAGTTGGCGTTGTTGCTTTTTTCGGCGACGACCCTTTCGAGGGTGAGGCCGTAGCTGCCCGCATCAGCAGCGGGTCAGCAAAGGTGGATGGTGTGCCGGTTAGCGTGCGAGCACTCTCGCCGCCGGCAGTTTCGGCGATCATCAAGGGCGAAGTGGATGCCTTGTCCGAAGCCGACCGTGCGCGGCTCGCCGAGTACAAGGACGACGCGACGATTGTTGGGCGCATCGACAAGGAAGTGACCGCCTACGTGTACCAAGCAGGCAGCCGCAAGACGCAGGTGCTTCAGAGTGCGCGCAATCTTGGTCCAATCAGCGCCATTCCGAGAGCAGCGGTCTGGGAACAATTGCTTACCAAGCGGAAGTCCAACTCGGATTTTCGCGTGGACGTGTGGACTGAACGCACAGGCTACCGGATTGGCGATGAGTTGACCGTGCAAGTGCGAGCCAATCGCGACTGCTATCTCACGGTATTGGACCTGCAAACAAGCGGGAATCTTTACGTGTTGCTGCCAAACCAATATCAGGCGGAAGCTCGCGCGAAAGCCGACACCACCTATGCCGTGCCGAGCAGTGACGCGCCTTTCGCCATTGCAGTCAACGGCCCGGCGGGTGTAGAAGGCATCAAAGTAATCGCCACACGACGACCATTGTCGCTCGCCGTACCGGAGCGCGGGAAGGTGTTCGCAACTTTGGGCACGCGAGAATCGCAAGACCAGTTCACGCGGTCTCTGCTTTCTCAGATTGAGAAGCTGAAAGACGACGAGTGGGATACTGCGGAGTGGACTGTCCGCATTGGGAATTGATCCGCAATCAATTCCGGTGCCGGCAGAGCTGATACCTAGTAGTACTAGGCATCGGTCTTTTTGCACCTCCCGTTAAGACCCCAAGCTATTTCTTTTTCGCCTCGACCTTCGCCCAAGTGTCCTTGAGTGTGATTGTTCTGTTGAACACCGGCTTACCGGGGCGCGAGTCTGGATCGAGCGCGAAGTAACCGAGGCGCTCAAACTGGTATCGTTCTTCCGGCGTGGCGTCGGCGAGGGAGGGTTCGCATTTGCCGGTGATGATTTCGAGGGAGTGGGGATTGAGGTTGGCGCGGAAGTCGCCGGTCGCGTCTGGTTCCGGTACGGTGAACAGTTTGTCGTACAACCGGACTTCGGCGTCCACGGCGTGAGCGGCTGATACCCAATGGAGGGTCGCTTTGACTTTGCGGCCGTCGGGGGTGTTGCCGCCGCGCGTGGCGGGGTCGTATTTGGCCCGGATTTCGGTGATGGCACCGGTCTGCGGGTCTTTGACGATGCCGGTACAGGTGATGAGATAAGCGTACCGGAGCCGGA
>CAZEQV010000301.1:0-4686 GCA_964514435.1 uncultured Verrucomicrobiota bacterium | reverse complement strand
CACCGCAAACCCGCGACTGGTCCAAAACTGGATGCTGAGGTTGAACGTGGAGGAGGTGGCGCTGGTCGGTCCCCCGTGGCTCTTGACCAACAGCGGCGGTTTCTCACCAGGCGCCGCGGCAAAGTCGTCGTTTTTCGGCGGATAGTAGAACGCATGCGCCGTCAGTCCGTTCTCGGTGGGGAACTCAATCGGCACCGGCAATGAGATATATTTCGGATCAACCGTGACATCGTCCGAACACCGCAACACTTCCAACTCGCCGGTGCGTCCCATTTTCACAACCGACTCCGGCGCTTTCGCCGAACCTGCGACGAACACGGCATGCTGCGCGTTGACGGTAACATAACTGATGTGATCAAACGGCGTCTCGATGATCTGAATGTTGCGCCGTTCCGTGTCCAATCGCGCCATCCGCCACAAACCGCGCTCCTTGTAGGAGCAGAGCAGGAGGTGTTCGGATTCGACGGCATAGGTGCTAGTTCCGAATACCCATTGCGGCACGCCGAACTCGGCCGGGCACTCGAACAACGGCTCCACCTTGCCGTTCTTCCAACGATACAAGTTCCACCAGCCGGTGCGGTCGGACACAAAGTGCAGCACCCCCTTGGGCGACCATTCAGGTTGGTAGATGGATTCGTTGCGGCTACCCGCCACTTTGACGCGATTGATCACCTCGGTGCCGGTCTCGTTGAGCTCGCCCACCCACAATTCGCAACCATCCCACGGCATATCCGGCAGGTTCCACTGCAGCCATGCCAGTCGTTGGCCCGTCGGACTCAGCCGCGGCGAAGAATAAAAATCCGCGCCCGACAACAGAACGCTGCCGCCTGCCGCATCGCCATCCGCATCCAAGCTCACAATGGTGTTGGTCACCACCGGGCTGGTATGATCTTCACGCATCACCACCAGCCGGTGGCGTTGACGGTCATGGAGCGGTTCCGCGTACCGGTACGCTTGTCCGGTCGTGAGCGCCACCGGCTTCTGATTCAACAACTGCCGGTAAAGTCGCTGATCACTGTCGTTGGCAAAAAAGACCGTCCCACCGGCAACCGTGTAATCGCCGCCTCCGTACTCATGGGCGCGGGTGCGGACGCTAAACCCCGCCGGGGTGACATCGCGCGTTTGACCGTCAGCCCCATGTTTCACCAACACCCGGCGTCCCTTTTCCTGCGGGCGTGACTCAATCCAATAAACATCCGCGCCATCGAGGCACGGTTGGCTCAATCCAATCGTACCGGCCACGATGAGATCGGAAGTGATCGGCGACTTCCAGGAACCGTAAGGCGCGATTTTGATCATACCCCGGCGAGACTACCCAATACGGCAAACTTGGAGGAAGCGGAAAACTCAACCGCCCCCACGCTCGTGTCCCCGGCCCGTGTGGCGATCAAGCCTTCTTCACGCGGCTCCAGTACCGGCTCATATCCACGACGGTTCCCGTGGCGCGGGCTTCTTCCAATCCAAAACACGTTAGCGCCGACATCAACCCGTCGTCCAATGTGGTCGGCATGGGCTGGCCGCGAAGCATGCAGTTGACGATGTCGCTGGCCATGGGTTCCTCGGCATTGCCGTGGTCGTTGCCGGCAATCGGTCGCACCACCTCGGATTTCGTTTCCCAGCCTGCCGGGGTGTACTCCAGTTGCCCCGTCAACACGTCGCCGCGAATCGTCCCGCGCGTGCCGCACATGTAGAACCGCCGCTCTAACTGTGCCGCATGCATGCAGAAATGAAAGGATACCCGAGCGCCGTTTTCGAGTTCCATGATCGCCACCTGATTGTCAACCGTGTCCTTGTCATCATTGAACGGTGCGATATTTTTCTCCGTGCCGACCGCAAAGCCGGTGGCCAGACCGCGATCATAGTACCGGTACCCCTTGTCCCCAACCGGGTACAGTTCGTTGTAGTGCGCGTGCTTCGAGTCGAAGAAATTGAGTCCGCCGAAACTCGCCACCCGCGCCGGTCGGCTGTTTGTCAGCCAGAGCATCAAGTCCATATCGTGACAACATTTCTCCAGAATCATGGGGCCGCTCCACTTCGTGTGCCGCCGCCAGTTGCCGTGCATGGCCGCGCCATGAAACGGCGCGAGCGTCTCGTTGAACTCCATGCTGATCAAGTCCCCCAACCGCCCCTCGTCAATCCATTGCTTCATCGTCCGGTAAAACGCCGAATACCGAAGCACAAATCCGACGACAAACTCCCGGCCAGGATGCTGGTGATGGACGGTCGCCATGTCGAGGCAATCCTCCAAGGTGGTCGCAAGCGGTTTCTCGCAGAATACATGTTTCCCGGCCCGCATCGCCGCCACCGCGTGATCATGGTGGGCTGCGTTGAACGAGCCGATGAACACCCAATCCAAATCCTCCCGTCCCACCAGTTCGTCCACACTGGCGCACACCTGCAGGCTGGGAACAGCGCTGCTCGCCCGCTGGATCGCGACCGGCGACGTGTCGTGCGCCGCCACAACCTCAATTTCCTTGTCCGCCAACCGCACAACGTTGCGCAGCACATGCTCAATCCGCCGCCCAAACCCCAACACCCCAATCCGTTTCATGACACTCGATCCCTTTCCATGATTGACCCGCTACGTTATGAACTTAACCCGCTCAACTTCTTGGCTCGTCGCTGTGAGCCGCAAGCTGGCATCCACGAAATCCGCAACGTTCCGACAACACAACCCGTGCATCGGCACCGCCGGCGCCGCGGGCCACCGATATTCCACGTCGCGCACGACCAGCCCGCGCACATTGTCGGCCACCACACCGGCCCGCACGGCGCGCGTCCGCGGATTGAAATTGGAAAGCTGCATACTCGTCGCGCGCGGCACCGTCACCGCCGGATCCTCCATCTCCGGCACCGTCACGATCACCTTGTCGAGCGTGACGCCGTCAATCCAAGCCCCGTCCTGCGCCGTCAGCAGGATCCGTCCCCGGCTTTCGCACTGAATGTCCCGAAACTCCAAATCACTCACCTGCCCCAACGCCCCGCCGCGCCGGACCCATTCCTGAATATCCACGTAGATCGGCCGCTCGTTTTCAATCTCCTCGTCGGGAAACGTCCGCCCGGTAATCCCGCGAAATACCGCCCGCTGCACCTGCCCGGCAAACCACATCTCCACTTGAATCATTCGCAGCGACTTCTTCACCACGCAGTGGCTGAACACCACATCGCGGACCGTCCCCACCACGTCCGATCCCACTCCCAACCCCGCGCAGTTCGACGCCACGACGCAGTCCGTCACCGTCACATTCCGGCAGACCATACCGGCATTGGTGGCCTTGATGATGATCGCGTCATCGCCGGTATCCACGTCGCAACGCGTCACCTGCACCTCCCGGCTCCCGTTGATCCCGATGCCATCCGTGTTCGGCCCAAACCGGTGCCCGCGCACCGCCACCCCGCGGATCACCACCCCGTCGCAATCGAACACATGCACCGCCCAGCCGGGCGCCGCGCGCACCGTGATGCCATCCAACCGCGCGTTCCGACACCGCACCAGTTGCACCAACGGACTCGGCCGATGGCGCGGCCCGCCGCGCACCGTAAACCGAAAAATCCCATACGGTCGTTCTTCCCGGGTCCGACACGGTTCCCAAAACGCCTCATCCTGACCGTCTATCACACCCTCCCCGGTCAGCGCGATATCCGCGCAATCCACCGCCGCCACCAAGTGCCATTCCGACTGATCCTTGTTGTCCGCGGCCAGTGGCACTGTCGGATAATCGCGCAACTCCGGCCACGCTTCGACCCGCGCGCCGCGCTCGAGATTCAGTTCCACTCCCGACCGCAAAAAAATCGTGGTCGTCACATACCGACCGGCGCCCAGCGTCACCACGCCCCCACCGGCTTGATGAACCCGGTCAATCGCCGTCTGAATCCGCGCCGCCTGTCCCCGGCCCGGCGGCGCATCCGCCGCCGACTCAACCCGAATTCTCATCCCTCCCATTCGTCCCTCGTCCATGCCGGCACCGCTCCCGCTCGCGACGCCACCAACGCACCCAACCGATTCGCCATTCGTCCCACCTGTTCCAGTGGCCACCGCCGGTCCAGTCCGTGCACCAGTGCCGCCGCAAACGCATCCCCGGCGCCGACGGCATCCGCCACCTTGACCGGCACGCCCGGCACTTCCACCGACTGCCCGGCCGACCACAACGTGCAACCGTCCGCGGCCCGCGTGATGCACACCGTCTCCAACCCAAACCGCCCGGCCAAGTCAGCCGGCGCGACCGAGCGAAGCCCCAGCAGCGGTCCGAGTTGCCGGGCTTCCTCGTGATTCAACTTCAGCACCGTCGCCTCACCCAACAACTCCCGGATCAACTCCGGCGTGTAACTGTCCCGCCGCAGATTCAGATCGTACAGCACGCGCGCCCGCGGCAACGCCGCCCGCACCTGCCGGGTGACGTGCCGGACGCGCGGCGCCATCTGCGCCAGCGTTCCGATGTAAATCCAGTCAGCCGGTTGCTCCCCGGAAACCGGGCCGGGCGGAAAATCGTACGCCGCCGGGCGGTGAATCGTGTAGGTCGGTTGCCCCGCGCTCAGCACGACCGTGACCGTGCCGGTGGGCGCCTCGGTCACCGTCGGCACCCAGCGGTCATCCACCCCCAACTCCCGCATCCGCTGCCGGGCCGCTTCGCCGCGCGGGTCGGCTCCGACCGCGCTGATGAACCGCACCGCCGCGCCCAACCGGAC
>CAZEQV010000300.1:0-4692 GCA_964514435.1 uncultured Verrucomicrobiota bacterium | reverse complement strand
TCAGTTTCCGGTCCGCCCGCAATGCGTTGCCCTACTATCCCGCCGACGTGCCGGACCACGTTCAGGTCATGTGCAAACAGTCCAACGGAGCGTTGGCGAGCTTGGAGGTTTTTCATAATCGCGCCCCCACCTATTATCGTCGCGTCCCGTCCTATCAACCCAACTGGTCAAACGTGCCGGGACATGAGTTTCGGCTGTCCTTGATCGGCACGCGCGGCTCGTGTCTGGCGGATTTTTACGGGGAGAAGATTCATCTGTTTCAGTTCCATCACGCGATCAAAGACACTGAGCTGTTGCGGACGGAGGATTTTGCGCATCATCCCGGCAACGAGTTGCACCATGACATGAATGGTTTTTTGCAGCGTTATCTGGACAACTTGCGGGACGGCAAGGGGCCGTTGACTCCCGCTTCCGATGCGCTGGAAACCATGCGGTTGGCATTTGCCGCCGAAGAATCCATCGTGACCGGCCAGCCGGTGCGAATCGAAAAACTACCGGGCTGAGGTTACCGGCTCAACGGACGGCGACACACCGAACCCGGTACGATACAGCTCCGCCAACCGCGCCAATTCGCTCCCGGTCAAGTCGGGT
Source organism: uncultured Verrucomicrobiota bacterium (assembly GCA_964514435.1). Taxonomy (GTDB): domain Bacteria; phylum Verrucomicrobiota; class Verrucomicrobiia; order Palsa-1439; family Palsa-1439; genus CAZEQV01. The sequence continues at coordinate 4,101 of CAZEQV010000300.1, read as the reverse complement.
GTGTCCGGCGCGGCCGCGAAATCCTCAAGTTGCTGATCGTTGTAGATGTTCGGCAAGACCGAGGCAATAGCGGGATCGGACAAAATGAATTTGATTGCCGCCTGTCCGAGCGTGCGTCCGGTGCCTTGGGTCAGGAACTTGATGGCTTCCACTTTTCTCAAGCCATCCACCAGCCACGCTTTGCGTTTTTGATCGTCGGCCACGCGGAAGCTGCGATGGTCGTCTTTGCTGAACGTGGTCGTCTCGGAATACTGGCCTTCCAGCAATCCCGAACAATGCGGCACCCGCGTGAAGACCGCGCACTTGTGGCGATTGGCAACCGGCAAGATCTTCTCCGCGAGCATCTGTTCAAACAGATTGTAGATGATCTGGACGTGGGCGTGACGGAGTCGGATGGTCTCAATGGCTTCGTCAATCTGGCGCAGATCAATCGCGGGTCCGAGCGCGGCCCCATAACTCAGGATTTTTCCCTGCTGGCGCAGCTTGTCGAGCGTGGCGAACACGTCATCGCGGCGGATCACATCCAAACGCGGGTTGTGAAGCTGGTAGAAATCTATGCGGTCGGTTTTCAGGCGCGCGAGGCTGCGTTCGCAGGCCATGGTGATGAACCCGGGCGTCCAGTTGTGAGGACGCTCGCGCTGGCCGGGTTGCACGCCGGGATGGTTGTAGAAATCGTACCCGAACTTCGTGGCGATGGTGATCTGGTCACGACGGCCTTCAAATGCCCGGGCGAGGATGGACTCGCCTTTCCCGTCACCGTACACATCGGCGGTGTCGTAGAAGTTGATGCCCAGATCGAGCGCCCGTCGCAGGAGCCGGATGCCGGTATCATAGTCCTCGTCCGGCACGCCCCACATTTTGGTGCCCACCGTCCAGACGCCGAAACCGACCTCAGATACGTTGAGGTTGGTGTTGGGAATGGTACGAAATTTCAAGGCACACAACTCCTGGGGGATTTACTTGGCTGTCAATTTCACGCTGTAGCAACGGTCCGCTTCAGGGCGTGGGCGCGGGGATTGATGTTCCACCGGTCGTTCCCGTGTTCGGCGGCGGCTGGGCCATTGAGGTGAAAGCGCGTTGCCAGAACTCGGGCGGATACGTGATGCGCGGGATGTCGCTCCAGAAGCCGTTGATGGCCGGGCCTTGTGGCGGACGATAAATCCAGGTGCTGCCATCCTTGGAGTCCAACAGGAACAACACGGCGCCCCGGTCGCCTTCGGAGGCAAGTATGACTTGGAACCGTCCCACGTCACTGGTGACGGGTGGAGGAGGCGGCGTTTGATTGCTGCAGGAAACCGAGAGCAAAGCCCCCGTCAAGCCCGTGACCAAGATTGCTGAATGGATGACACGCTGCATTTTCATTAGGTTGCCCTTTCGTGAGTTTGAGGAACCGGCGGTTGCCAATCTGTTCCCGTCGCGCGGTCTTAACTATCAAACCGCCTTTTCCCTGTCAATTGACGTTTTCGTCATCCGCGGAACGAGATGTTTGGTTATGGTTTCAAGCGTTGCTGGTCGCGCCATTCGCTCGGTGTGCGGCCCGTCCGCTGTCGGAAGAAACGCGAAAACGTTTCGAGATTGCGGAACCCGGCGTGGCCGGCCACCAACTTGACCGGCAGGCTTGCTCTTGGCGCAGTCCGGCCAGGTACTCTTGCGGTGTCTGACCCTGTTCTTCAGTGAACCGGGCGGAAAAATGTTGCCGGCCAAGACTCATCAACGCCGCCCAGCGTTCGACGTTCAGGCAAGTTTCAAGGTGTTGCCGGGCCACGCGCTGACAATCCTCCAGCCAAGTGACGGCAGGGGGTGCGACCGACGCGCGTTGAACCAAGACGTAGCCGGCCAGCCAGTCGGCGAGCCGGGCGTTGGCGCGGGCGTGGTGGATCGGATCGCGCCACCAGTGCAGACAGCAGAACGCCATCATGTGCAGGCAGGAATCCAGCAGCGTCTTCGGCACGATGGCCGGCACGTCCAGGCCCCAGACTTCAGGCGGCAAGGGCTGCAGACGACTGTCCACGTGTTTCAAGCTGAGTTGGCCGCGCTTGCGGGGGGCGCGGCGTTGGTGGACGACATCGAAATCGAGAAACTGCCGGTCAGTGCGGCCATGGAGCGTCAACTTGAGCTTCGCGCCCGGTTTGATCAGAACAGCACAAGGCGCCACGTGCAACGATGTCTTACCGGCTTCGCTAAGTTCCCACTCACCGGCGCGCAACAGCCACAGCCGGTACCATGGTTCCGCGACGCGGACAACGGGACCGCGTTGATGGCGTTCGAGGCTGCCGCAAAGAATGAACGGTGCATACTTGCTGGTGGCGACAAGCAGCCGGGGTGTTTTCATGCGCCCGACAGATTGCCAGTCATCCGACAAACTGTCCACTGTGGAACCGTACGGGTCTGTGGCATGATGCGTCCATGCAGATCGCATCCGGTGAGACACTGTATCGGAATCCGTTGGCGGACGCGGCGGACTTGCGGGACTTCATCCGCGAAGGCCAGCCGGTCATGTCGTTTCCGAACGGCGCATTGCGGCTCGCTAACGGGATGTTGGCGGATGCCGGACAGAAGGCGAATTATTTGCTCTGGTGTCCGCAGAAGTTCCCGGCTGACATCGCCATCTCGTTCGACTTTCAACCGTTGGAGGAGCCTGGCTTGGCGATGCTCTGGTTCTGTGCCAACGGACGCGACGGCAAAGACCTCTTCGATAAATCGCTCGCGCTCCGCTCGGGCGAGTACCGGCAATACCACAGCGGCGACATCAACGGCTATCATGCGTCGTTCTTTCGGCGGAAGAACCCCAAGGGCGAACGCGATTTTCACACTTGCAACCTCCGCAAGAGCCACGGCTTCCATCTCGTCTGCCAGGGCGCCGACCCGTTGCCGGATGTGCCTGACGCGACGCGACGTTACCGGGTCCAATTGGTGAAGTGTGCCGGTCGCATCCGCTTCAGCATTGATGATCTGTTGATTTACGACTGGCTTGATGACGGGGTCACTTACGGCCCCGTTCTGGGCGAAGGCTACATGGGCTTTCGTCAAATGGCTCCGCTCGTGGCGGAGTACGCCAACCTCGAAGTGCGGTCGGTTTCCGTGGAGAAGAACCTATGAACCACATTGCCCAGCTCCCCCTCGCTGCTGCAGAGACCGGTCCCATCTTCGACCGGCAACAACCGCACGACCACAACGACCGCGTTTTCGCCGCGTGGGAAGCGCCGCTCGTCTGGCATCACCAGAAGAGCTACCTCGCGGTGGACGAGAAGTTCAACCAACAGAAGGCGCTGCATTTCGCCTTCGAAGCCCGTGTGCCGGAGGAAGTCTGGTCGAAGAACTGGACGCTCTGGTACGACAACGCGCTCCTGCTGCGCGAGCAACCGCCCGCCGATTGCGTCATCGAAGCCACCGTCGCGCTCGAAGAACAGACCGCCGGGTTCGGCGGAGACAACGTGGACCACGCGCGCCCGTGGTCCGGTATCGTTGCGCGTTTGCAGGACCTGCGCCGGTATTACTTCCTGACGCTGGAGTTCCCGGACAAGGTGGTGCTCTACAAACGCGACGACAAACAATGGACTATCGTGGCCTACCGGCAGATGACGGTGGACGTGTGGACACCATACCGGCTGAAGCTACAATGTCGCGGCAATGATTTTCAGGCGTGGTGCGACGATGAGTTCTTGTTCCGCGCCACCGATTACGCCTACGAGACCGGCTGGGCCGGCGTGCGCGCGACCTGCACGAGTTTTGTAACAGAGTTGAGTGTTGCCGGATTCGCGGCTGGAAAGCCGCTTCCACAACGACTGCCGGAGCCGAAGGTTGAGGCCGAGTTCGATTTGTCCGAATACGGCTTGCTCTCCGTCAAGGGCCGCAAAGCCCCGCCGGGTATGACCGACGAACGGTACAACGCGAACATCCTCGTCATGGACGACCGGCTGATCGTGCGTGTGCATGGCAATGACTCCACGCACGTTTGCCTTGATTTAGCCGGCAGGCTGCTCTGGAAAGCGACGTTACCGGGTGTGGATCACTTCGTACGAATGGGCACACAGTTGATTTGCATCAGCCGTGACGAGTTGCTGGTGGTGGACAGCGTCACCGGTCGGGTGCTTCGTCGCG
>CAZEQV010000299.1:0-4692 GCA_964514435.1 uncultured Verrucomicrobiota bacterium | reverse complement strand
GGTCCACGATTCGGCCAGTCCGATGAGGATGCCGCCGAGGACGGCGCCCGGTATGTTGCCGATGCCGCCGAGAACGGCGGCAGTGAACGCTTTCATGCCGGCGACGTAGCCGCTGTCGAATCGGGCGAGTCCGTTGTACATGGCAAAGAGTATGCCGGCAGCAGCGGCGAGCGAGGAACCGATGATGAAGGTGATGGAGATGACGCGGTCGAGTGGGATGCCGACGAGTTGGGCCATGGTTTTGTCTTGGGAACAGGCGCGCATGGCCTTGCCGAATCGGGTGCGGTTGATGAACCAGTGCAGCGCGATCATCAGTGCGACTGAAAGCAGGATGATGAAGATTTGCAGGCAACTGATGGTGGTGTCGCCGATGTGGAGGGAGTTTTCATTGAACCAGGCGGAGTACCGGGACGGGAAATCCAGTTTGTCCTTGGTCTGGGCGTTCATCATGAAGTTTTGAAGGAGAATGGACAAGCCGATGGCGGTAATCAGCGGGGCGAGGACGTGGGCGCGCCGCAAGGGCCGGTAGGCGACGCGTTCGTTGGTGAATCCGAGGGCGGCGCAGATGGTCATGGCGAACAGGAACGCGAGGGTGAGGGAAGCCGGCACACCGAGGGCGGCCAAGCTGGGAAGGTTGGCCACGGCCAGCGCCATGATACCGGCGAACATGCCGACCATGTACACTTCGCCGTGGGCGAAATTGATCATGCCCAGGATGCCATAGACCATCGTGTATCCGAGGGCGATGAGCGCGTAAATGGCGCCGCGGGTCAGGCCTTGGATCAGCATTTCCAGCGAGATCACCACGGGTCACTCGGGCAGCGGCGGCGTGGCCGGCTCGAAGTGGCCGTTCTTCACGACCCACATGATGTAGTAGGAGCCTTTGATGTCGCCCCTGGCGTCGAATTCGAGTTTGCCCATCGCCGTGTCGAAGCTGTTTTGTTTCATGTATGCGGTGACAGTCTTGAAATCCGTGGTGCCGGCGTTTTGGAACGCGGACAGCAGGACGTTGCAGGCGTCGTACCCGTAGATGGAGTAGGGGCCGGGTTCGCCGTGTTTGGCGCGGTATTTGTCGAGGAACGCTTTGGCGGATGGGACGCGTTCGGGATCGGGGCCGAACGACAGGAATGTGCCTTCGGCATTGGCCCCGGCCGTCTTGATGAGTTCCTTGTCAATGAGACCGTCGCCGCTCATCAACGGGGCGGTGAGTCCCACTTGCCGGGCTTGGTTGAGCAGCGGACCGCCTTGATCGTAGATGCCACCGAAGTACCAGAGCTCGGGATGGGCGTTCTTGATGGAGGTGACGATCGCGCGGAAGTCTGTTTCCTCCTTGGGCACGCCGCCGTAGTACACGGGCTGAACGCCGAGGGATTCGAGGGTCTTCTTGAACTCGTCGGCGAGTCCTTGGCCGTAAGCGGTTTTGTCGTGGAGGATGGCGATGCGTTGCGCTGTCAGGACTTTCACGGCGTACCGGGCGGCGACGCTGCCTTGCGCGTCGTCGCGGCCGCAGACGCGGAACACGCCCGGCATGCCGCGGTCGGTGACGGTGGGATTGGTCGAGGCCGGTGTGATAACGATGATTTGGGCGTCATGATAGATGGCCGTGGCCGGTATGGTGCAACCGCTGTTGAAATGTCCGATGACACCGACCACCTGTTTGTTGACCATTTCCCGGGCGACAGCCGTGGCTTGTTTCGGCGTGGCTTCGTCATCGCCCTTGAGCATCACTACCTTGCGGCCGAGGACGCCGCGGGCGTTCCATTCTTCGATGGCGATTTCCGCACCGCGCAACATATCGGTGCCGATCTTGGCTTGCGGACCGGTGAGCGGCGCGCAAGCGGCAATGCGCAACTCCGAAGCAACCCTGGCCGGGACTTTGTTCTCCTCGGATTTCTTGCAGCCATTCACGGTGAACAAGATGCATGTGGCGACCAAAACTGACCCAATTCTCATGAAAGATACCCTCCCAAAGTTTGCGTCAACCGATTGGCCGCCAGACTAGAAGCATCGCGGCATCTTTTCAAGTCAGTAAGGCCGGTCGAGTGGCCAGAATGGCATCAGCAATAATGGTTGAGCAGGGCCACGATGCGACGGAAGCGGAGGTACTGAATGAACATGATGATGAAAAACACGCTGGCCGTGACCGCGAGCACTTTGAGGTAGATCGTTTCATCGGCAATGTTTCGGGCCGACAGGTTGATGAGGCCGGCCATGAACGCCAAAGCAGCCCAACTGGGGTAGCCGGTAATCGTGATCTTGTCGGAACCTTCCTGTTTGCGAATGATTCCGTGGAGCAGGGGAGTGAAATTGATGAGACGGAGAACGGGGAACTTTTCACGAAAAGCGATTTCCGTGTAAGAGACGCGACGGAACATCAGGGGGACGAGAATGGCGTTGACATGATGTTCGGCCAGCCAGCGGGCCGAGATGCGGTTGAAATCAACACGGCTGGGGCGGCAGTGGAACAGGGGCAGACCATACCGGAAATAGGGCGGCCACCATTTGGCGCACATGACGATTTCCAGCACGATCACCAACAAGAATATTCCGCCGAGCAGTTCGATGGACATTTCTCACCCCGACGGGCGCAACCTACCGGGTGCGCTTGTTGCGTGTCAAATGCTTTGCGGCGGGATGGCTTGCCAGAGCGGGGCCAAAGTGGGATAGTCGCGGCTCCAACGGGAGTCTATATGGTGTCATTTGATTTGAAGAGAATTGTGTCTGAGAGGATCGGCGAGAACTACGATTTGCATGAGAAGTATGTGAATCCGACGTTGGTGAAGGTGTTTCGCACCATCGGATTCGACAAGGTGTACACCAAAGCCAAAGGGCAATATCTCTGGGACAGGGACGGCAACCGGTACCTAGACCTGCTCAGCGGGTTCGGCGTGTTTTCCATCGGGCGGAATCACCCCGTGATCGCCCAGGCGATTCGGGACGTTCTTGATCTCGACTTGCCGAACATGGTGCAGATGGATTGCTCGTTCCTTTCCGGCCTGCTTGCCGAGCAGCTTATCAAGCGTTGTCCCCCGCATCTGGAGGCCGTGTTCTTCTGCAATTCGGGAACAGAAGCGGTCGAGGCGTCGCTGAAGTTTGCGCGCGCGGCCACGGGTCGGCAGAAACTGGCGTATCTCGATCACGGCTGGCACGGGCTTTCGATGGGATCGCTTTCGATCATGGGCAATGCCGAATTCCGGGAAGGTTTTGGCGAATTGTTGCCGGGTGTGGAAGTTCCCTACGGTGATTTGGATGCGTTGGAGCGCGCCTTGTCAAAACGCGATATCGCCGTGCTGGCGGTGGAATGTATCCAGGGAAAAGGCGTACGGATTCCCGCTGATGACTACCTGCCGGGTGTCCAGGCGTTGTGCCGGAAATATGGCACGCTGTTGTTTTGCGATGAGGTGCAGACGGGCTACGGGCGAACCGGGAAGTTCTTTGCGTTCCAGCACTGGGGATTGGAACCCGACATTGTTTCCACGAGCAAAGCGTTAAGCGGCGGCTATGTGCCGGTCGGCGCGATGCTGACGCGGCGGGCGATCTACCAAAAAGTGTTCCACCGCATGGATCGTTGCTGGGTTCACTCATCGAGTTTTGGCCGCAACAATCTCGGCATGGCGGTTGGCCTGGCGATGCTCCATGTGTTGGAGTCGGAGAACCTCGTGGAGCGCAGCGCCGTGCAAGGCAAGAAACTGATGGACGCCATCAACGCGCTCAAACCGAAACACGAAGTGTTGATGGAAGCGCGCGGCAAAGGCTGCATGATCGGCATTGAGTTTCACGAGCCGCGCGGCCTCAAACTGAAAATGGCCTGGAAGATGATTCATGCCGCCCACGACGGATTGTTCGCGCAAATGGTCGTCATGCCGCTGCTGCAAAAACATCGCATGCTCACGCAGGTCAGCGGCAATCACGGCGATATCATTCGCATCCTGCCGCCGTTCGTCATCACCGATGAGGACATCGCGGATTTTGTGCGGGCGCTGGATGATGTGTTGAGTGACTGCCACAAGTTGCCGGGGCCGATGTGGGACCTCGGCGCCAATTTGGTGAAAGCGGCGATGGCCAATCGCGGCAAAAAGGAAAGCCAGCCTGAACCAGTTGCTTTGTAATCTGACCGGCCCGGGCGTCGGAAATTATGAGTTTGCTGCGGCGAAGATATCTTAACGCACTGGCGGACGCCGTGTGCGCGTTTCCCCGTCTGATTCTGCTGGCCGGGATTCTCCTGACGCTGGCCGGCGCCGTCGTGGCCGTCTGGAAACTGGAGTTCAAGACCGGCCGCAACGATCTCATCGGCAGCGACACGGAGTATTGGCATCACTACAGCGCGTATACCCGCGAGTTCGGCGGAGACGTGGACTACATCATTGTCGTGGAAAGCGATGACCCCGCCCGAAACCGCGCCGCAGTGGACGCGTTTGTGGCGGCCCTTTTGGCCCCCGAGAACAACCCGCATCCATCAGACCCGCGGGAGGCCCAGCTATACACCTCCGAGGACTTGTTCTACCGCGTGAACTTTGTCGCGCTGATGAACTGGTTTCTCTACTACTTGAGCGTGGAGGAACTCGATCAAATACGCGCCACAGCCGGTGACTTCAAACAGCTCGTCAGTATCATGGAGGCGAATCCGCGCCTGGCCACGTTCCTGGACGCAATGAATCAGATGCTCCAGCAGATGAACGCCGCGCCCGAGTC
>CAZEQV010000298.1:0-4695 GCA_964514435.1 uncultured Verrucomicrobiota bacterium | reverse complement strand
GGTATTTTCTCGGTGATGATTTTGAAGGTGTGCCACTCGGTCAACTCGGTGCCGGCCCGCAAGTGACGCCCCCGCGCCAGTATGTGTTGCGGGACAACGGCACGCTTGCCCCCAAGCAAGCCCGGGAATTTGCCGCGTTGGAGAGCTTTGCATTGGGCGGGCTCGGCCAGGCTTGGGGTGCCGGTGCGTTCCCGTTTCTCGACGGTGAACTGATCCGGTGCGGTTTGCCGGTCAAGGAAATGCGCGAGCATTACGAAATCGTCTCCCGCCGCATCGGCATTACCGGCGACCGGGACGATTTGCTGCCATGGCGCGGGCCGCTGGACTCGCTTCAGCCGCCGCTGGACTTGGACCACAACGCTTCCAAGATTCTTCGACGTTATGCCAGCCGCCGAGACCACTTCTTCCGGCAAGGCGCAGCGTTGGGACGCACGGTGCTGGCCGTGTTGACGCAACCACTGGGCAATCGCTGCGCCAATCCTTACCGGGACATGGAGTTCTGGACGAATCCCGACCGGTGTGTCTATCGGCCCAGCCTGACAGTGGAGCAGTTGCGGGCATATTCCCATTTTCATTATTACCGGTCATTCTGGGTGGAAGAGTTCACGGAACCGACGGACGGCGGCGTGACGGTGCGGGCACGCCACCTCCTCGACGCCGAGTGTGTCATCTTTAGCGGTGATCGCCTCGTTCTGGCGGCGGGGTCATTGGGCACGGCACGGATTGTGTTGCGGTCGCTGCGTCAATACGATGTGCCCGTGCCGTTTGTGTGCAATCCACACAGCTATGTACCGAGTTTGCACCTGGCCAACTTGGGAAAACCGCCGGCCGAGCGCTGCTCGAGTCTTGCCCAGTTGACGTTGGTTTACGATCCAACGGGCACACGCGAGCATCTCGTGCAATCGCAGATGTTTTCGTACCGGTCACTGATGTTGTTCCGTCTGCTGAAGGAATCTCCGTTGGCCTACCGGGAAGGATTGCGGGTGCTGCGGGTGCTGCAATCGGCGTTCGTGATTTGGGTGGTGCAATATGAAGTTGCGCCGTCGCCAGACAAGAACTGCCTGTTGCGCCGGGGCGAACGTGGCGGGCCGGACTTACTGGAGGTGAATTACCGGCTGACGGCGGCAGAGAAGCAGCGATGCCGGGAGCAGGAGCGGGCAATCATGCGGTTCTGCCGTCAATTGGGATGTTGGCCGCTGAAAGCCGTTCATCCCGAACACGGGGCCAGCATTCATTACGGCGGCCAGTTGCCGTTCAGTGCAGAGGAGAGACTGTTGACCACGGAACCAGAAACGGGTCGATTACGGGGGACACGCGCTGTGCATATTGCGGACGGAGCGGCGTTTGTTTATCTGCCGGCCAAGGGACTAACATTGACGCTGATGGCCAATGCCAATCGGATCGGCACTTCGCTGTTGACCTAGATTTGGATAGGATTCTCGACCATGAACGATTCACTCAATTCCAAGACAAATGGAGCGACCAGGCTATGGCCGTGGTGGGGCAGCTTGTTGTTGCTGGCCGCGTTGTTCTTCTACTTCTTGAAGGTCCGGGGTCCCGATGATCCTTGGACAACCGCACATATGCTATTGGTCGCCAAGTCGTATGTGCAGGCTGGCTTCAAGACGCCGTTCCTGGCGCCGATGGAAGACCCGTTCGGTCCCGTGGCCGGTTGGTCGCCGTATGTGGGGCAGTTGCCGCTCCCGTTTATATTCTGGGCAGTAGTCATGAAGTTCACAGGTTTCACTTGGGAAATGGCTCGCACGGTGGCGTGTGTGTTCACAGCCCTGACGGGATTGGCCACGACGCTGATCGTTTGGCGGATCACGCGCGACCGGGTGGCCACTGCGTTTTCCCTCGCAGCTTTCTGTGGGAATCCGTTGGTGTTGCTCTATGCCGGTTTTGCCTGGCACGACATTGTGGCGTTGCCGTGGGTATTGATGTTGATCTTGCTCTTTCCGCAGTGGGCCGCCCGTGGAACCACGCGGTCCTGGATGCTGTATGTTCTGTTGACGGTCGTGGGTGGGGTGATTGGTTGGTGGTGTTACCTGGCGCCGGTCGCGTGCGGACTGTCCCTCGCATTGGCGGACAGAGAACATCTGCGAAAGTGTTGGCGGCGGCTGGCGATGTTGATTGGCCTAATGGCCATCATCGGTATTGCGATGCTGATGGTCTATGCGCGTGTGCAGCAACTTCATCATCCCAACGGCTGGCTCGATTCGCCTCAAGGATCAGATTTGGCCGGCAAGTTTCTCACCCGTTCGGCGCTGGGCAATCCGCAACAGGCCGTGTAGGGCGCAATCCACTGGGCGTGGAACATCATCCAAAGCGCATCGGCATTTTCCGTGGCCGCGCTGCTTGTCGTGGTTGCGTCACGTCGCCCATCGGAAACCGACAGTGCGCAGAATCAGACGATGGACGGCTGGAGCCGGTTCTATTTTCATGCCGTCTGGATCTATCCAGTCTTGTGGGTGGCCACCACGCCACAGGGATGCGGATACACGTTTGCAGCCCTGCACGCTGTTCCGTTCGTAGCGGTCTTGATGGGGACGGTGGTGCGCGCGGCAGCCGGAGCGCGGTCTGTGCGCCCACTAAAGCAGGCGTTTGTCGTTCTGATGTGTGCCCTGGTAGCTGCCCCGACCACATTGATCGCCGTGCGCAACTCGATGCAGGGGAAAGGACCTTATCCCGGCAGTCAACGATGGAGGCATGCGGAACGCTATGCCGCGTTGCAGGAGGACATTCGGAACCTCACGAATCCCGATTCGTTGGTGGTGCTGGGATTTGACGAGCGCGGTTATTGGTGGAGCACCCAGCGCCCGGTTGTAGCCCTGACGAGGCTGTCGGACGTTCAAAGTCTGCCGCATGTGCTGGTGTTACCGGTCGGCGAGAGGGCCGAGCGACTGGCGCCCTATCGTCCGCTGTGGGAAGGCCGCTACACGGTGGCACGGGAACAACGTTTCACTGACGCCCGCTCGAGTGACTACGACTATGTGATCCTTGTGCCGAAGGCACAGCCTTAGCCGGCAAGGGGCGGCGGTCAGCGTGGTTTTTCGGCCTGCGCCAGCGCCAGTTGGCGGACCAGTTGGGTGAGCTGTTGTTCGACGCGACGGATGTGGAGGTATTGGCGGAACATTGCGTAACTCAACCCCACAATGGCCAGATACAACACGGCGTCCACGCCGCGCCCAACTCCCAACAGCCGCGCTAGCGTCCACGTGATGTCAGGCACCAACACGACCACTGCCAGTGCGAACCAAAAACCTGTCCATACTGCCAACTCAACCGGGCTGATAGTATGTCGCCGGAACCGTCCCCACAGGCGTCCCAAGGTTAGAAGCACGAACAAGACAACGAGGATTTGAATAACCAACATGTTACCTCCATTTGCCAATCAGGAAATCCCAGACAATGCGAAAGGCGGCGGACGAGCGTTGTCCTTTTTGCCGGGAGTATTCTGTGTAACGGATCTCCACCGGTATCTCTCGGTAGCGCAACTTCAGCCGCCCGATTTCATCGAGAATTTCGGATGCGTGCGCCATGCGATCCTGAAGAATCTGGATCTGTTGCGCTGCCGCACGGGTGAATGCTCGCAAACCGTTGTGCGTGTCCGTGACGTTCACTCGTGACACCCAACGCGTGAACACCACGCCCAATTTCAACGTCAGCTTGCGCAACGGCGGCACCGTGGTGTCGGCCGTCAAAAAACGGGATCCCAGCACAACGTCAACCTCTCCTGAGAGGATGGGGGCTGCCAGCTTGGCCACGTCATCCAGCCGGTGCTGGCCGTCGCTGTCGAACGTGACGATCACCTCGGCGTTGTTGTTGCTCAAGGCGTACTCAATCCCTGTCTTCAGGGCCGCCCCCTGGCCGCGGTTGATGAGATGCCGCAGGACCGTCTCGCGCCGGCTGCCCCGGCTTCCCGTCCTGTGTTGTCGTGTGAACCGTCGTCAACCACGATGACATGAGGATAGATTGGACCGTGCTTGACGAACTATCTCTCCCACTGTGCCGGCCTCGTTGAAGGCTGGTAACACCAGCACGATTTTTTGCGGATCAACCTTGCTAATTGGTTCGTGAGTCATGATGGCAACGCGCAAGGTTGGATAGCAGAAGCAAACCACCGGGGCAACCAACTTCCCCGGCTTGGTGATTCGTATTCGACAAGTCTGATCTCGCCGCCTAGAGTTGCTGAGAATGCGAACCCCCGATCATCATGGACAACACACGCACTTCATCCACAGAGAAGAGATTGTTGTTTGACGCGGCGCGCCGGTATCAGTGGGCTTTGGCATTGGCGATCCTGACGGCTATTTGCCATTTCATTTACGGGGTTTGGTTTTGGACCAAGTCGCCCACCAACGCTCCCAAGACTGGCCTGCACCTCAGCGGCGAGGATTATTTGAATACTTACAAACCGTCCGGATGGGGCACCAAGAACGAAATGGACGGCTCTCTTTACAATCGTGGCGCCATCGAGGTGCTCAAGACCGGTGTGCCGCGTACGTTTTCGGGTGCCCTACACCTCCATTCGCCAGTATATCCGTATTTCTTGGCGGCATGCTACAAGATTGGCGGGACGCGGCTGTTGTCGGTGGCGGTGCCCCAAGCGATCCTGTCCGGCTTGACTGCGTTTCTGATTGCATTGGCCGCCTTTCGACTTGCACCTGCAAACAAGATGATCGCCCTGTTGGC